>JACZTQ010000020.1 GCA_022573605.1 Pseudomonadota bacterium
GGGACAACCCGACCCGGCCAACGCCCCGGCGGTGGTGGCGGCGATCGAGCGCGCCGTGGCTCTGGTGCAGGGGCAAGCGGCGGCGGCGGTGGTGACCAACCCGATCAACAAGAAGGCGCTGCAGGACGGCGCCGGGTTCGAATTCCCCGGCCATACCGAATTTCTGGCCCATCTGAGCGGCGCGGCGCACCCGGTGATGATGCTGGTCTCGCCGGCCTTGCGGGTGGTGCCGGTCACCATCCACATCGCGCTCGCCGAGGTGCCCGGCGCGCTCACGGCCGCGCTGATCGAGGCGACGGCGCGGATCACGGCGCAGGCCCTGATCGACGATTTCGGCATTGCCCGGCCGCGCCTCGCGGTGGCCGGGCTCAACCCTCATGCGGGCGAGCAGGGGGCGATCGGGCGCGAGGAGATCGAGGTCATCGCCCCGGCGCTGGAGCGGCTGCGCGCAGGGGGTAGGGAGGGGGGACTGGAGATCGCCGGGCCGCTGCCCGCCGACACCATGTTCCACGCCGAAGCCCGGGCCCGCTACGACGCGGCCCTGACGATGTATCACGACCAGGGGCTGATCGCGCTGAAGGCGCTGGATTTCGCCGGCGGGGTCAATGTCACCCTGGGCTTGGCGTTTGTGCGCACCTCGCCCGACCACGGCACCGCCTACGACATCGCCGGCACCGGCCGGGCCGACCCCGGCAGCCTGATCGAGGCGCTGAACCTGGCGGCGGAGATGGCTGGGCGCCGGGACGGAACCGTGGCGTGAGCGGGCTCGCCGCCGACGGCTTGCCAGCGCTGCGCGAGGTGATCGCGCGCCACGGGCTGACGGCGAAGAAGGGGCTGGGGCAGAACTTCCTCCTGGACCTGAACCTGACCGCCCGGATCGCCCGGGTCGCCGGTCCGCTGGCCGGGGTGACCGTGGTCGAGATCGGCCCCGGCCCCGGCGGCTTGACCCGGGCGCTGCTGGCCGGGGGGGCGGCGCGGGTGATCGCGATCGAGCGCGACGCGCGCTGCCTGGCGGCGCTGGCGGAGATCTCGGCCCATTACCCGGGCCGGCTCGAGCTGATCGCCGGTGACGCGCTCAAGGTCGATCCGGCGGCGTATCTGCCCAGCCCGCGGAATGCCCCGGTCCGGATCATCGCCAACCTGCCCTACAATGTGGGGACCGAGTTGTTCGTGCGCTGGATGACGCCCGAAACGACCCAGGGGCGCTGGCCGCCGTGGTGGGACTCGCTGACGCTGATGTTCCAGCGCGAGGTGGCGGAGCGGATCGTGGCGCGGCCCGGAAGCGGAGCCTATGGCCGGTTGTCGGTGCTGGCGCAATGGCGGGCGCGGGCGCGGATCGCCTTCGACGTCAACCCCGGCGCCTTCACGCCGCCGCCGAAGGTGACCTCGTCGGTCGTGCATGTGGTCCCCGCCGAGCCGCTGGCGGAGGTCGCGCCGGGCCTGCTCGAGCGCGTCGTCGCCGCCGCCTTCGCGCAGCGGCGCAAGATGCTGCGCCAGTCGCTGAAGACCCGCTTCGATAACCCGCTGGCCCTGCTGGAGGCAGCCGGGATCGACCCGACGCGGCGCGCCGAGACGCTGTCGATCGAGGAATTCCTCGCGCTCTGCCGCGCCGTCGAGGCGCGGGGCTGAGGCGGCCGCACCTCTCCCCCTCCCCTTGGGAGGGGGTCGGGGGGAGGGCCGTGGGGCGGTGCTATACCCCCCCCACCGCCCCACCGCCCGCGCGAAGCGCGTGGCGGTGTCAGGGGGTGGGGGTGGGGCCTCCCGCGCTTCCCGAGGGGTGGGCGCGTCAGCGCACAGCCCGAGGGGCGCAAAACTTGGGGGCAAACCGAAATCGCGGCGGACGGTTATTCGGGCTGGGCATCCGCCTCGGCGGGGGGCGGCGATTGCACCTGGTCCCGATCGTGGCTGCGCCGGCGCCGGCGCGGCTGGCTGGCGCTCGGATCCTCGGCATCGACCAGCAGGCTGCCGGTGTCGGGCGGGCCGGAATCGATCGTGGTCAGTCCGCTGACTTCCGAGTCGCGGGGGTCGCGGCCGCCGCCGAGGCCTAAACCGTCGTGGCGCTGACCGTCGGTTCTCGCCACCGCGGCAACCTCGCCATCGACCTCGGTGCCGGCCTCGACGCCGCCCGGCCGATCCTGGCCTGGCTGCTGGTCGGGTTGCTGACCGTCGCGACGTTGTTCCTGGCGCGGGCCCATCGCCTCGGCAAGGAGGCGCTGGTAATGCTCCGCGTGCTGGAAGAAGCTCTCGGCCGCGACCCGGTTGTCCTGGGTCTGGGCATCGCGCGCCAGGGAGAGGTATTTGTCCATGATCTGCTGCGGCGTGCCGCGCACCTTGCCCTCGGGTCCGGAACTCTCGAAGACGCGGTTGATGTTGGCGCCGTTGGGCCTGCGGTTGCCGCGGCCCCGCGTCCGGTTGGATTTTTGCGATGGTCTCATAGTATCCGTTCTTGTTCTATTGCTGCCGGCGCCACCGTGGGGCCGGTGGAACGCCCTCTCCTGCCCGCTGACCATGACGCAACTGCGCCAAGTCGGCCTCATCTTCATTCGCGATGATGCGGTGTCCCGGATTTCCCCAACCAGGGCCCTGCGATCCAACGCGCGAGCCTATCGGGACCTCCCAAGCATATACCGCTATTTCCGCCCCGCTCAACCAGTAATCCCGCTCAAACACCAAATAAATCCTAAAATCGGGCATTTTTCTTCAGATTTCGACCAAAACGACACGGTCGCGGCCGTCCAGATCGGGCAAAACGGCGCTCACCGCCAATCCCGCGGCGGCCAGAATCCGCCCGACCGCGGCCGCCTGGCGCGGGCCGATCTCGATCAGGAGCCGCCCGCCGGGCGCCAGCAAAGCACCGATTCCGGCGGCGATCCGGCGGGTGGCGTCGAGCCCGTCGCCGCCCGGACTGAGCGCCTCCAGCGGCTCGTGCAGGCGCACTTCCGGGGCCAGCCCGGCCAATTCGCCGGCGGCGACATAGGGCGGGTTCGAGACGATCAGGCCGAATTGCCCGCTCAATCCGGCGCACCAGTCGCCGGTGACCAGCTCGGCGCGATCGGCCACGCCGAGGCTGATTGCGTTCGAGGCCGCCACTTCCAGCGCGGCGGCGGAGATATCGACGCCGACGCCGCGCGCTTGCGGCCACTCCGCCAGCAAGCTCAGCAGGATGCAGCCCGAGCCGGTGCCCAGATCGAGCACCCGGCGCACCGGCGGGCCTGCCAGGGCGGCGGCGACCAGGGTCTCGGTCTCCGGCCTGGGGTCGAGCACCGCCGGGGTGACCCGGAAGCGGCGGCCCCAGAATTCGCGCACCCCGGTGATCTGCGAGACCGGGGCGCGGCCCGCGCGGGCCGTAACCGCGCGCTCGAAGCGGCCGATCTCGGGCGCCGTCGCCGGGTCGCTCAGCACCGCCGACAGCGCCGCCCCGTCCAGGTCCACGGCCCAGCGGTAGAGCAGGCGGGCGTCGCGCTCCGGCGCCGCTACCCCGGCGCCGGCCAGCCTTGCGGCGGCGCGGGCGATCACTTCGGCCCGGATCGGGACCTTTGCGGCTCCCCTCACCCCCCCATCTCCGCCAGCCTGGCGGCCTGGTCGGCGGCGACCAGCGCATCGACGATCTCGCCCAGATCGCCCGCCATCACCTGGTCGAGCCGATACAGCGTCAGCCCGATGCGGTGGTCGGTGACGCGCCCTTGCGGGAAATTGTAGGTCCGGATCCGCTCCGAACGGTCGCCAGAGCCGACCTGGCCCTTGCGCGCGGCGGCGCGTTCCGCATCCATCTGCCGGCGCTCCAGGTCGTAGAGCCGGGCGCGCAGCGCGATCATGCAGTTGGCCCGGTTCTGGTGCTGCGACTTCTCCGACGAAGTCACCGCGATGCCGGTCGGGATGTGGGTGATCCGGACCGCCGAATCGGTGGTGTTGACGTGCTGCCCGCCGGCCCCCGACGAGCGGTAGGTGTCGATGCGGATGTCGGCGGCGGGGATTTTGATGTCGATCTCCTCGGCCTCGGGCAGCACCGCGACGGTGGCCGCCGAAGTGTGGATGCGCCCGCCCGCCTCGGTCACCGGGACGCGCTGCACGCGGTGGACGCCGCTCTCGAATTTCAGCCGGGCGAACACCCCCTTGCCGCGGATCGCCGCCACCACCTCCCGGTAGCCGCCGAGCCCGGCCGGATTCTCCTCGAGGATCTCGACGCTCCAGCCCTGGGCCTCGGCGAAGCGCAGATACATCCGCAGCAGGTCGCCGGCGAACAGCGCCGCCTCGTCGCCGCCGGTGCCGGGGCGAATCTCCAGGATGGCGGCGCGCGCATCGGCCGCGTCGCGCGGCAGCAGCGCCAGGCGCAGCGCCTCCTCCAGCGCCGGCAGGCGGGCCTCGATGGCGGCGATCTCGTCCCCGGCCAGGCCGCGCAGGTCGGGGTCGCCCAGCAGCTCGCTTGCGGCGGCCAGACCGGCTTGCGCCTCCTGCCAGTCGCGGATCGTCGCCACCACCGGCTGCAACCCCGCATAGTCGCGGCCGAGCTGGGCGATCCCGGCCGGATCGGTCAGCTCCGCCAGCTTCGCCTCGATGAAGGCGAAACGGTCGAGGATTTCCTGCAATTTCCGGGCCGGGATCATGGCCACGGGGTCTGCCCCGCCACAACCAAAACGTCAAGAGCGGGCGTCGCGCAAGCGTTTGAGCGCCGCCCCGATATCGTGTATCATTGCACCATGCGTAAAACCTTGATGTTTGCCGGTGCGCTGAGCCTCGGGATCGCCTTGGGGGCCGGCCCTGCCACTGCCGGACCTCCCTCCAATCCCAACTACTCCCCGCCACCCGCGAAGGAAGGCTTCAGCTACCCGGATTGCTATTGCACCGACAGCCTGGGCCAGCGCGTCGAGTTGGGCCAGATGGCCTGTCTGACCATCGGTTCGCGCCGGGTGCTGGCGCGCTGCGGCATGTCGGTGAACAACCCCGCCTGGCGCGAGCAATCCGAGGGCTGTCCGGGGGTTTGAGGCAGGCGCCGGTAGGGTGCGCATTTTGCGCACCGTTCAAGAGGATTGCAGCGCAGGGTGCGCAGAATGCGCACCCTACGGAACGGCATCCAGAAGAGCCAGCCAAGTTTCGACCCGCGCCCGGTTGACGCCGAAATCGCCGCGCCCATAGCGCGCCCGCGACCAGACGATCAGGCCCGCGCCGCCCTCCCCCGTAGCGCTCTCGACCGCGACAGCCTTGACCGTGAGGTAGTCGGGAAAACCGAAGATGCGGCTGCGCTGCACATAGGTGATCATCAGGCTGTCGAGGTCACCCGCCACCACGCGGGTGCGGGGCTGCGCCCGGGCGATGGCGTCGAAACGGGCCAGCAGGGCGCGCGGACTCGAAGGGTAAGCCCGGGTCTCGGCATCGGCGGGGACCGCCGTGGCGCCGCGCGGGGCGGCGAGGAATTCGTTCTGGTTTGTTCCGGGCGGGTTTGTTCCGGGCGGGTTGGCGCCGGGCCGGGCCGTGGCCGGATCGACATGCCAGCGCGCCGGGTCGTGGCCCGAGGTGTTGACCAGGCCATACCCGGCGGCGGCGGCCAGCACCGCCGCCGCCGCCAGCCAGCGGCCCAAGCGGCGCAGCATGGATTACTCGGCGGCCTGTGGGGGAGCGGCGCGGCCGTCCTCAGTTTCGGCGGCCTCGATCTCGGCGGCCTTCGCCTCGACCAACTCCACGATGTGGTCGATCATCCGGGCATTGTCCAGCTTGTGGTCCTGCCTGCCCGCCACGTAGACCATGCCCGAGCCGGCGCCGCCGCCGGTGAAGCCGACATCGGTCATCAGCGCCTCGCCCGGGCCGTTGACCACGCAGCCGATGATCGAGAGGCTGATCGGGGTGTGGATATGGGCCAGCCGCTGCTCGATAATCCCCACCGTCTCGATCACGTCGAAGCCCTGCCGGGCGCAGGACGGGCACGAGATGATGGTCACCCCACGGTGGCGCAGCCCGAGCGACTTGAGAATCTCGGTGCCGGCCTTGACCTCCTCGACCGGATCGGCCGAGAGCGAGACCCGGATGGTGTCGCCGATGCCCATCCAGAGCAGGTTGCCCATCCCGATCGCCGACTTGATGGTGCCCGAGGTCAGCCCGCCCGCCTCGGTGATGCCGAGATGGATCGGCGCGTCGCAGGCCTCGGCCAGTTGCTGGTAGGCGGCGGCGGCGAGGAACACGTCCGAGGCCTTCACGCTGATCTTGAAGTCGTGGAAATCGTTGTCCTGGAGCAGCTTCATGTGGTCGAGCCCGCTCTCCACCATCGCGTCCGGGCAGGGCTCGGCGTATTTCTCCAGCAGGCGCCTCTCCAGCGAGCCGGCATTGACCCCGATGCGCATCGAGCAGCCGTGGTCGCGGGCCGCCTTGATGACCTCGCGCACCCGCTCGGCGCCGCCGATATTGCCGGGGTTGATGCGCAGGCAGGCCGCCCCGGCTTCGGCCGCCTCGATGGCGCGCTTGTAGTGGAAATGGATGTCGGCGACGATCGGCACCTCGACGGCGCGGACGATTTCTTTGAGCGCCGCCGTCGAGTCCTTGTCCGGGCAGGAGATGCGGACGATATCGGCCCCGGCCTCGGCGCAGGCCCGGACCTGGGCGATGGTGGCCGCGGCGTCCGTGGTCAGCGTATTGGTCATGGTCTGCACCGTGATCGGCGCGTCGCCGCCGATCTCGACCGAGCCGACCATGATCTTGCGGCTCCGGCGGCGGGTGATGTCGCGCCACGGGCGGATGGGGTTTGTCGACATCGGGCCGGCTCTCCTCGGAGATCGCTCTCGGCCCGAGAAATAGGCCCATCGCGGGCGGAAGTCGAGGGGGGTGGTGTTGGTCCGGATAACCGCCCATCCGGGCGGCGCCGCCGAAACGCGCGGCTGGCGCCGCGCGCCTCCCCCCCGACCCCTTCTCCGGGGCTTACGCGGCCGCATCCGCGGCCACGGTCCCCTGCGAAGCCCAGAGGGAGTGGGGGGCGCAAGCGGCGGGGGCAGCGCCGACAAGGCAAAGTCTTGGCTTTTGGAACAGGCTACTGGGGCAGAACCGCCTCGGCCCGCTGCTGGGTGTCGCCGCCCGGCTCGACCCCGATCGCCCCGGCAGCGGCCTGGGGAACCCGGCGCTCGATATCGGCGGCGCGCAGCGACAGGTTCTTGACCACCCCGCCGGAACTGCCCAACGGGCCATAGGGCGCGCCATCGATCAGCAGGTAGACCGCCCCGGCGTTGCCGGCGCGCAGCACCGGTGCGGTGAACCGCTCGGGAACCTCGTAGCGGTCGCCGGCGGCCAGGATTCCCTGGAAGATCACCGCCGCATCGATGTCGCTGACCCGGATCCAGGCGGTCTCGGTGGCGTGGATGCTCACTTTCGGCGGACCGGCGGGCGCCGCCTCGGCCGGTTCCGTCGTGGCCGGCGCCGGTTCGGCATCCCCGGCCGGGGCGAAGATCGCCGCGTCCCCCGCCGCGGCCGTGGCGGGACCGCTCGAGACCGCCGGATCCTGGACCGAATCGCGGGCCGGATCGCGGGCCGGATCGCGGGCCGGATCGTGGTCGCGGAACAGGCCGGAGGTGGCGGGATCGATGGCCGAGATCGGCCCGTCGCGGGGCGGCAGGGCCGGCGGCGCCAATTCGGCCGGCGTGATCGCCGCCAGCACGCCGTCGCCCTGGTAGGCATTGGCGTCGGGCCGGCGCAGCAAGGCGCCCTCGAACGACGGCGGGGAGATCAGCGGCGCCTCGGCGACCACTTGCGGAGCCTCCGGCAGCGGCGCGAAACCGACCCGCTGGATATCCTGCAACAGGGCGTAGCCGCCATAGCCGAGACCGGCGATCAGCCCCAGCATGGCGAGCACCGAGACCAGCCCGCCGAGGCTGACCCGCGCACTGAGGCGGGCCGGCGCCGAGCGCACCGCGAAACGCGACTGGGTCAGCCCCGAGCCGAGCGCGGCCCCGGCCGCGACGATGGTGTGCAGGGAGCCGTTGCTCCGCGCCGGTTGCTCGAAGCCGCCGAGCGCCGAGACCGGCGGGCGAAAGCCCGACTCGGCACAGAAGCGGCGATAGCAATCCTCCCGGTCCAGGCCCAGATAGCGGGCATAGGAGCGCACATAGCCGGCCACCACACTGTCATTGGGAAAACCGTCGAGATCGCAATCCTCGATGGCGCGGATCACATTGGCCTTGATGCGCAGATCGAATTCGGCGTCGAGCAGGGTCTTGCCAAGGGAGGCGCGTTCGCCGCGCATCTCGTCGCCAAGCGTAACTTCGTACTCGTCATAGCCCCGAAGCCTCATTCGGGCTGCTCCTGCTCAGGCCTATCGCCGTTCGTTATCGGGTTTATCGCACCCTTCGCCTCACGGCGAGTATCGCAGACTGTTTCGGGTTTATCAATCGGTTCGGCCCGTGTTTCAGGCCTGATTGTGACCGTTTGTGACTCTTTTTAGTGAAAATTCTGTAAACAAGACATCAAGAGCTTCAACCAACCGCCGCATCATTTCGGCGTCATGCACCGGGGATGGGGTGAAACGCAGCCGCTCGGCGCCGCGCGGGACGGTGGGGTAATTGATCGGCTGGGCATAGATGTCCCAGTCCGCCAGCAGCCGGTCCGACAGCGCCTTGCAGAGCACCGGGTCACCGACGTGGAGCGGCACGATGTGGCTCGGGTTGTCGATCACCGGCAGGCCGAGCCCGGCCAGCCCCGCCTTGAGCGCCCGGGCGCGCTCCTGGTGGCGCTGGCGCAGCATCCGGTCGTCCTTCAGCGCCCGCACGCTGGTCAGCGCCCCGGCGGCGACGGCGGGGGTGAGCGAGGTGGTGAAGATGAAACCCGGGGCGAACGAGCGGATGGCGTCGATCAGGCTCTCGCTGCCGGCGATGTAGCCGCCCTGCACGCCGAAGGCCTTGGCCAGGGTGCCGTTGACGATGTCGATCCGGTGGGCCAGTCCCTGGGCCTCGGCCAGGCCGCCACCCCGGGGGCCGTACATGCCGACGGCGTGGACCTCGTCGAGATAGGTCAGGGCGCGGTATTCCCGCGCCAGGTCGCAAACTTCCGCCAGCGGGCCGAAATCGCCGTCCATGGAATAGATCGACTCGAAGGCGATCAGTTTCGGCGCCTCGGCGGGTGCGGCGGCCAGCAGTTGCTCCAGATGGGCCAGATCGTTGTGGCGCCAGATGTGTTTCTCGCAACCGCCGTGGCGCACACCCTCGATCATCGAGGCGTGGTTCAGCGCATCCGAGAAGATGACCAATCCGGGCAGCACCCGGGGCAGGGTCGCCAGGGCCGCCTCGTTGGCGTTGTAGGCGGAGGTGAACAGGAGGGCCGCCGGCTTGGCGTGCAGATCGGCCAGCTCGGCCTCCAGCGCGACGTGGAAATGGGTGGTGCCGGAGATGTTGCGGGTGCCACCGGAGCCGGCCCCGGCGCTGTCGATGGCACGCTTCATGGCGTCGAGCACGGCCGGGTTCTGGCCCATGCCGAGATAGTCGTTGGAGCACCAGACGGTGATGCGCCGCTCGGTCCCGTCGGCCTGGCGCAGCAGCGCGTGCGGGAAGGCGCCGCGCAGGCGCAGGATATCCCTGAACACGCGGTAGCGCCCCTCGGCCCGCAGCCCGTCGAGGGCTTCGGCGAATTTGGCCTCGTAGTCCATGGTCAGATCCCTGACTGGCGGCCCGAGCGCCGGCGGACTCCGAACCGCGCGACTCCGCATTTCGACCATAGCATAGAGCGCGGACGGCAGCGGACCAGCGGGAAAACACCGGACGCCGGTGCACCCAATGGCCGCGCCGGACACGCCCGGCCCGTGACCCGGGCCGGGCGGCACTGCTCAGTAGATGTATCTGATTTCCTCGGTCCAGTAGCGCTCCACCGAGCGCAGATCGCGGTTCATGCCGTCGATCCCCTCCGGACGCAGACGTTTGTCGGCGGTCAGTTCCTCGGCGTGGCGGCGGAACAGTTCGGCCACCGTGCGGTGCACCTCCTTGCCCTGTTCGGTCAGGCGCACCCGCACCGAGCGGCGGTCGATGTCGCAGCGCTGATGGTCGATATAGCCCGCCTCGACCAGCTTCTTGAGATTGTAGGAGACGTTCGAGCCCTGGTAGTAGCCGCGGCTTTTCAGCTCGCCCGCGGTCATCACCTTGTGGCCGATGTTGAACAGCAGCAGCGCCTGCACCGAGTTGATATCGAACCGGCCAAGCCGCTCGAACTCGTCCTTGATGACGTCGAGCAGCAACCGGTGCAAGCGTTCGATCAGGGCCAGGGTTTCGAGATAGCCGGAGGTGAGATCATGGCCGACCTCGTCCTCGTAGGCGTTGGCAAGGGCTGCACTGTCACTCATCGCGGTCTCCGCATCCTGACCTCGCCGGGCATGACTGCGCCATGCAGGGCCGAGTCGGGGAACAGGATGCGAAGAAAACAGAAACACAGCGTTAACGAGGGGCCACTCGGCCTCACATCTCGCCGCGCAACAACCTGATGACGCCGGAGAAATCGCGGTCCGCCTGCCCGGCAAGCTCCATCAGCGCATAGATCTGGGTCGCCTGCGCCCCCAGAGGGGTATGGGCGCCGGCGCCCTGGGCCGCCTGCATGGCGATGCGCAGGTCTTTGAGCATCAGCGCCGCGGCGAAGCCGGGCTCATAGTCGCGGTTGGCGGGCGAGGCCGGCACCGGGCCGGGCGCCGGGCAATAGTCGTTCAGCGACCAGCAACGCGCCGTCGCGGTGGAGGAGATCTCGTAGAGCTTGGCCGCCTCCAGGCCGAGCCGCTCGGCCAGGTTGAAGCCCTCGCAGACCGCGATCATCTGGATCGCCAGCATCATGTTGTTGCAGATCTTGGCGGCGCAGCCGGCCCCGGCGGCGCCGGCGTGGAAGATGTTCCCGCCCATCGCCTCGAGCACCGGACGGGCGGCGGCGAAGGCGTCCTCGCCGCCCCCGACCATGAAGGTCAGCGTGCCCGCGGTGGCGCCGCCGACGCCGCCCGACATCGGGCTGTCGACCATCGCCTGGCCGCGCTCGCCGGCCTCGGCGATGACGTCGCGCGCGGTATCGACGTCGATGGTCGAGCAGTCGATGAAGAGGGTGCCCGGCGCGGCGGCGGCGAGGATGCCGCCCGAACCCTGGTAGACCGCGCGCACATGGCGCGCCGCCGGCAGGGCGCTGACCACCACCTCGACAGCCGTGGCCGCCGCAGCGGCGCTGCCGGCCCGGCTGCCGCCGTCGGCGGTCAGCGCCGCGCAGGCGTCCTCGGCGAGGTCGAAACCCGTCACCCGGTGGCCGGCCTTCATCAGGTTGCGGGCCATCGGCAGACCCATGTTGCCGAGGCCGATGAAACCGATCTTCGCCATCTGTCTTTTCCTCCCGGTGAGCGGCCCGCGCCGCCGGTCAGGCGATGTCGTGGAACACTGCCAGCCGCCGGATCAAGGGGGCATGTGCCGCCGGCGCTTCGCGCGCGCCGGTGACCCAGTAATAGAGATCCCAGTCGTTCTCTTCCAGCAGCCGCTCGTAGGCGTCGAGCGTGGCGCCGTCGAGACCGGCAAGCTCGACATCGGCGAAGCCGCCGAGGATCAGGTCCATCTCCTGGATGCCGCGGCGCCAGCTCCGCATCGCCAGGCGCTTGAGGCGGATCTCGCGGGTCTCGGTCATGGATTTCCCTCCGGCCACAGCCAGGCCGCGCCGATCACCCCGGCGCTGTCGCCGAGGCGGTTGTTCAGGATCGGGGTCGTGAACACGTCCGAGAACACATGGGGGCGCATCGCCTCGGCCAGCCGGTCGCGGAGATGATCGAGGTTCGACAGCCCGCCGCCGAGCACGATGGCGTTCGGATCGAGCAGGTTCACCACCCCGGCCAAGGCCCGGGCGAGGCGGTCGAGATGGCGCTCCAGGGTCGCCTGCGCCGCCGCGTCGCCCGCCGCCGCGCGGGCGGCGATCCGGGGCGGGTCGAGCGCCTCGCCGGTGGCATTGGCATGGTCGGCGGTCATCGCCGGGCCGGAACACCAGGTCTCGATGCAGCCGTTGCGGCCGCAATAGCACGGCGGGCCGGGGAACTCGCCGGGCGCGGCGGCGGGCAGCGGGTTGTGACCCCACTCGCCGGCGATCAGGTTATGCCCGGCGAGGACCCGGCCGCCGGAGACGATTCCGCCGCCGACACCGGTGCCCAGAATCACGCCGAAAACCGTGTCCAGGCCCCGCGCCGCACCGGCCATGGTCTCGGCCAGGGCAAAACAGTTGGCGTCGTTCTGGAGCCGGACCGGGCGGCCCAGCGCCGCCGCCAGGTCGCGGTCGAGGGCGCGGCCGTTCAGCACCACGGTATTGGAATTCCGCATCAGACCGGTGGCCGGCGAGAGCGAGCCGGGGGTGCCGATACCGATGGCGGGGGCGCGCCCTCCGGCCCGGGACTCGCCCGCCTGTGACTCGACGGCGGCGACCAGCTCGGCGATGCCCCGGACCAGGCTGTCGTAGCCGCCGGACGGCGTGTCGATGCGCAGCCGCGCCAGTTCCGCGCCCGCCCGCCCGAGCGCAACCGCCTCGGTCTTGGTGCCGCCGAGATCGACGCCGATGCGCATGTTTCGTGAGGTCCGTTTTGGGGGTCCGTGTTTGCCTCAGGCGACTTCGGCCATCTTGCGCAGCCGCCGCTCCAGTTTTGCCAGGCGGTCGTTGGCCTTGACGTTGGACAGGCGGATGTCGCGGATCTCGCCGAGCAGCGCCGACAGTTCGGCCGATATGGGCTCGCCGGCGCCGCGCGGCGCCGGGCCGCCCTCGCCCTCGCCGGTCAGCAGCCAGATCATCGAGACGTTGAGGAAGCCGGCGATCATCTGCAACCGGTTGGCGCGCGGCGCCGAGCGGTCGAACTCCCAGTTCCGGATCGTCTGCACCCGCAGGCCGAGCCGCTTGGCAAGCTGCTCCTGGGTCAGGTTCTGGCTCTCGCGCGCCAGCGCCAGCCGGTCGCCGAAGGTCGCGGCGCCCTCGCTGTAGTCGTCCATGACGAGTTCCTCCTGGATCATCTTCAAATCTCTCCGTGTTGTGCCGGTACCGGCACTGGACTTTGTCGGTTTGCCGCGATTTCCGAGTCGCAAAGTGAAGTCACTTTGCTCGAAATCTCTCTAACGCATTACGCGGCTCTGGGTAACGGGACTCGGGGTCGCATGATCCGGGTGGCGGCGGATCGGAACAGGCGCCAAGGTATGGCGCGACTCGACGACAGGGGCAAACGCGTGGCCGACACTAACAGAGACGGAATCGACATGTCGAGCCGCGCCGGGGGCAAACTGGTGCTGCTGTCGGTGATCTGGGGCGGATTGCGGCGCAAAGGGTTAACCCACCGCTAGAGCCTTATCCGGCCCTATAGACCGTCGGAAAGGGTCATGCAGCGCATCGGCATGACCCGCGACCCGGCGCGGGATTTCGACCACCCGAAACTGCCGGAGGGCCACCCCTTGCGGCCTCACATCGTCTATTCAATTTTGAACCCGGATAAGGAGAGGAGCTTAAATATTGATATTTGAGAGATTAGCGCCGTTACCTCCCAGAGCCGTTGGCTGGGCCGTCCCGACCCACCGTTGATATCACCGCCAAGTTTTGGTGCGTCGGGTGAGCCGCCCTACGGGCTGGCCGGGCTTTTGACCGCCAAATCGGCTCGACGAAGCGGGGTCGATCACTATGCAGACCGCCGGACCAGAACCGGATTCGCCTTCGACCGCCGAACTTGCTACGCTTCCGGTGACCGCAAATGGTCATCCGGGGAATCTCGGATCAACACTGTGAATTTGCTCATCTGGGCGGAGAGCATACCTATGGGCGACCCGGAAAATATTTCTGTAGATTCGGCCCTCGAGCGATACCGAATTCGTTATGGTCTGTATAAGGTCATTTTTGGAACAGCTATCGTCGGCCTTGCCGGGGTGCTTGTTCCTGGTGCAATAGAATACTGGCAAGTAACTTTCGAAAATAAACGAAAGGAGCTTGAGATCCAAATCAACCTAACCAATCAACATCAAGATTACGTGAAGGAATTTCTAAATACTGCACTAGATCAAGATATCGAATTACGGATTCGCTTCGCTGATTATTTTGCGAACGTTGCGGCAAATGATTATAAGGAAAGCTGGCGAATATATCGAGATTCCTTGATGGAAACTCGTGCCAATAATCGAGAACAGATCCACGAAAAGGAACGCTTAATTAGACCGGAACTAGCAAAAGAAGACCCTGATATCGAGACGCAAACACAGATCGCACAATTAGAGCGCGAATTAGAGTGGCGGTATCGGGAGATTGGCTATGTTGCAAAGAACCGGTCGGTAGTGCGTAGCAAGAACGAGACGCTCGAGATTGCCATTAACCCAGATTTAACGCCGGTAGTTCGCGGGACCCCCTTTACCAAGGACCTTCGCCCCACCGTCAGAACCCGCTACAACCGCGCCCTCAACCTGCTGCAGGTGTCGGAGCGCACCCGGATCGGCCATGTCGATACCGGGGTCAGCCGCCACCCGGCGCTCGGCTTCGACGTTGCGGGGAATGCCCCGGAAACTCTGCTGCTGGCAGAGGGGCGGGATTTCCTTGACTCCGGAACCGAGGCGTTCTCGCCATTGCGCGAGCGCCAGAGCACGATCCAGTGCATTGCCCGCGGCGACCCGATCGGAGATTGCCTAACCATCTATCCCGACCACGGCACCAAGACCCTGTCGGTCATCCTGTCCGAAGATCCCGAGCGCCTGATCGGCGTCGCCCCCGGCGCGCGGGTGATCCCGGTGCGCATCGCCGACGGGCCGGTCTTCCAGAACAACACCCAGCGCGACAACATGGGCCCGGCGATCCGGCACCTGCTGGGGCTGACGCCGGTGCCCAGGGTGATCTTGGTCAGCATGGGCAATCCGGGCCATGCCGGGCTGTTGGAACCGCTTTTCTCTTCTTTCGGCGCCGATGCCGGCTTCAACAAGGATACCGGCCGGGCCTTCGACGAGGCATACCAGGCCGGCGTGATCGTGGTTGCTGGAGCTGGGCAATTGTTAGATAGAGTATCCTACCCCGCACGCTACAAGAGCACCATCGCCGTCGGCGGCATCCGCCAGGACGGCCAGCGCCACTACCCCGACAGCAGTTATGAAAATCCGGCGCTCGTCGACATCTGGGCCCAGGCGGACGGCATCAACCGGGCGATATCGTATCTCGAAGACGGGGCGCCCCGGTTCGAGTATTTCGATCAGGAGCCCGATACCTCGACCGACGATTTCTCCGGCACCTCCTACGCGGCCGCGCAGGTCGCCGCGGCGGCGGCGCTGTGGGTCGAGACCTTCTACTACGATCTGCCCCAGCCCGGAGACGTCGACGCCTGGAAGACCGTGGAAGCCTTTCGTGCCGCGGTGGTCGGATCGGCAAGGCCGGTTTTCCTTAAAATCGGCGACAAGCGCCGCCGCGTCACCCGCCCGCGGCTCGATATCGAGCGGCTGCTCGGGTACGCACCGGACCTGGCCGCAGTGACCTCCCCTGCGCCCACGGCCATTCAGCACAGCGAACAGCGCGAATAGCCCTTTAAAACTGCGTCGACCCGATCAACCGCGATAGCGGTTAGTGGCGCAGCTAGCGTCGCATCAAGGGGGGAAGAGCGCGGTTCAGTTGCATAGTCCACGGAGCGCGCTGACCGCCGCCCGCTACGACCCGCCGCTCAACACCCTCCACTTGCCCCCCCGCCCCTCCCGGCGTAGAACGCCCCCTGCCCTATCCGTCCAGCCTCCCGGGAGCCCCGCCATGGCTTTTCTCGCCGACACCCTCGCCCGGGTGAAACCCTCGCCGACGATCGCCATCTCGGCCATGGCGGCGGAGCTGAAGGCGGCCGGCAAGGACATCATCGCGCTGAGCGCCGGCGAGCCGGATTTCGATACCCCGGACAACATCAAGGCCGCCGCCAAGGCCGCCATCGATGCCGGCAAGACCAAATACACCGCCCCCGACGGCATGCCCGAGCTGAAGCAGGCGATCTGCGCCAAGTTCAAGCGCGAGAACGGGATCGACTACACGCCGGCCCAGGTCTCGGTCGGGACCGGCGCCAAGCAGGTGCTCTACAACGCCCTGATCGCCACCCTCAACCCCGGCGACGAGGTCGTCATCCCGGCGCCCTACTGGGTCAGCTACCCCGACATGGTGCTGCTCGGCGGCGGCACCCCGGTGATCGTCGAGGCGAGGCCGGAGAACAGCTTCAAGCTGGCGCCGGAGCAGTTGGAGGCGGCGATCACGCCCCGAACCAAGTGGCTGATCTTCAACTCGCCCTCGAACCCCTCGGGCGCCGGCTACTCGAAGGACCAGCTCAAGGGGCTGACCGAGGTGCTGATGCGCCACCCCCAGGTCTGGCTGATGACCGACGACATCTACGAGCACGTCAGCTATCCGCCGTTCGAGTTCTGCACGCCCGTGGAGGTCGAGCCCGGGCTGATCGACCGCACCCTGACGGTGAACGGGGTCTCCAAGGCCTACGCCATGACCGGCTGGCGCATCGGCTACGGCGCCGGGCCGGTCGAGCTGATCGCGGCGATGCGCAAGGTGCAGTCGCAGTCGACCTCGAACCCCTGCTCGATCAGCCAGTGGGCCGCGGTCGAGGCCCTGAACGGGCCGCAGGACTATATCGCCGTCAGCCGCGCGGCGTTCCAGCGCCGCCGCGATCTGGTGGTGTCGATGCTGAACCAGGCCAACGGGCTCCAGTGCCAGACCCCGGAGGGCGCGTTCTATGTCTACCCCTCGATCAAGGACTGCATCGGCAAGGCGACGCCGGGCGGCACGGTGATCGCCGATGACGAGGTGTTCTGCACCGAGTTGCTGGAGGCCGAAGGGGTGGCGGCGGTGTTTGGCGCCGCCTTCGGGCTGAGCCCGAACTTCCGGGTCTCGTATGCCACCTCGGACGCGTTGCTGGAGCAGGCCTGCCAGCGCATCCAGCGGTTCTGCGGCAGTTTGCGCTGAGGGTTGGCCTTTGCCCCGACGGCGGCGAAGAGTCTTTGCCCGTGACAAAATCCGTTGCACGGATTTTCGGCGCCGCCACCCACCCCACCTCCCCACCCAACCACCGATCGTACACCGGAGGATAATCGGTGGTTGGGTGGGGAGGTGGGGTGGGTGGCGGCGCCGTCGGGGCAAAAAACTGGGGCGGCGCCGTCGGGGCAGGTCCCCCTACCGGATACCGTTGGCGCGCTGGAGCCCGCGCACGAAGCTGATCATGCGCTCGAGCCGGCGCTTCGACAGCTCCGGGAACGGCGGCATGGCGCCATAGCCGCGCCGGGCCGGCATGCCCTCGCGCACGGCGCGGCGGAACCGGGCGTCGCTGCGCACACGGGGCCCGTAATCGCGGTGGATCAGGTTGGGGCCGCGCTCGGTGCCCTCGGCCAGCCGGCCGTGGCAGCGGGCGCATTCCCCGGCGAAGGCGGCCAGACCCGGCTCGACCGATGCCAAAGACACCGACGCGCCGCTGCCCTCATCGAAGGCATCGAGACCCGACGTGCCGAAAACCACGAAGACGACGACCGGGCTCGACAGAAGGCCCAGGCCAATGAGCAGGTCCTTCATCCCGATCTCCCGGTGTGCTTCACCCGGACCCGCAGAGCGCATCCGCCCTGGGCGCCTGGTGACAGCTAAGCACCGAAAGCTTAAAAACTGGTTGGGGCGGGGTCGGGTCAGACTTTCCAGAACACGAACGCGCTCCAGGCCGCGGCGATCGCCAGGAAACCCCACAGCGGCGTGCCCATCAGGCCGAGCCAGCCGAGGAAGATGAAGGCCGAGCCGAGCAGCGACAGGAACAGCCGGTCGCCCCTTGTGGTGTCGAGCCCGAGGATGCCGCGGCGCGGCGCGCCGCCGGGGAATTTCCATTCCAGCACGCCCATCAGGGCGATCGAGGCGAAGATGAAGACGAACAGCGCCGCGGTGGGCCAGGTCCAGGCCATCCAGGTGAGGTCCATGGCGTTTCCCCTCCTTTCC
This sequence comes from Pseudomonadota bacterium, assembly GCA_022573605.1. Lineage (GTDB taxonomy): Bacteria > Pseudomonadota > Alphaproteobacteria > Rhodobacterales > Rhodobacteraceae > Thermohalobaculum. Next base: position 17,914 of record JACZTQ010000020.1, read on the forward strand.
CTCACACCCGCCCCAGGGCGAAGCCCTTGGCGATGTAGTTGCGCACGAAATAGATCACGAAGGCGCCGGGGATGATGGTCAGGCAGCCGGCGGCGGCCAGCAGGCCGAGCTCGTAGCCGGCGCTGGAGGCGGTCTTGGTCATGATCGCCGCGATCGGCTTGGCCTCGACCGCGGTCAGGGTCTTGGCCAGCAGCATCTCGACCCAGGAGAACATGAAGCAGAAGAAGGCCGAAACCCCGATGCCGGCCTTGATGGTCGGCAGGAAGATGCGGGCGAAGAAGCGCGGGAACGAGTAGCCATCGACGTAGGCGGTCTCGTCGAGCTCCCTGGGCACGCCGGACATGAAGCCCTCGAGGATCCACACCGTCAGCGGAATGTTGAACAGAACATGCGCCAGCGCCACCGCGAGGTGGGTGTCGAACAGCCCGACCGCCGAGTAGAGCTGGAAGAACGGCAGCGCGAAGATCGCCGGCGGCGCCATCCGGTTGGTCAGCAGCCAGAAGAACAGGTGCTTGTCGCCGAGGAAGCGGTAGCGCGAGAAGGCATAGGCCGCGGGCAGCGCCACCACGAGCGTGATCGCGGTGTTGATCGTCACGTAGGTCAGCGAGTTGACATAGCCCATGTACCAGGTCGGGTCGGTGAAGATGGTGCGGTAGTTGTCCAGGGTGAACTGGTTCGGCCACAGGCTGAAGCCGCCGAGGATCTCGTTGGTGGTCTTGAACGACATGTTCAGCAGCCAGTAGATCGGCAGCATCAGGAAGGCGATGTAGAGCGCCGGGGCGAGCGGTATGAGCCGTTTCATCGCACCTCTCCCCTCACTTGGGGTCGTCGCGGGTCATCAGGGTGTAGAACACCCAACTGACCAGCAGCGTGATGACGAAATAGATCAGCGACATCGCCCCCGCCGGGCCGAGGTCGAACTGGCCCAGCGCGATCTTGACCAGGTCGATCGACAGGAAGGTGGTCGAGTTGCCGGGCCCCCCGCCGGTCAGCACGAAGGGCTCGGTGTAGATCATGAAGCTGTCGATGAAGCGCAGCAGGATGGCGATGGTCAGCACCCGCTTCATCTTCGGCAACTGGATGTGGCGGAACACCGCCCAGGCCTTGGCGCCGTCGATCTTGGCCGCCTGGTAATAGGCGTCGGGGATCGAGATCAGCCCGGCATAGGCCAGCAGCACCACCAGCGAGGTCCAGTGCCAGACATCCATCAGGATCACCGTGAACCAGGCGGCGAGGGGCTGCTGGGTGTAGTTGTAGTCGATGCCCATCGCGTTGATCGCCCGGCCCAGCAGGCCGATCTCTGGCAGGGCGAAGATGTTCCACATCGAACCGACCACGTTCCACGGGATCAGCAGCGGCAAGGCCATCAGCACCAGGCAGACCGGCACCCAGGGCCCCTGGCGCGGCATGGTCAGGGCGATGGCGACGCCCAGCGGGATCTCGATCGCCAGGATGATGCCGGTGAACATCAGCTGCCGCCCGAGGGCGGCGTGGAAGCGCTCGGAATGCAGCACCTGCTCGAACCAGCCGACGCCTTCCCAGAAGAACAGGTTGTTGCCGAAGGTCTCCTGCACCGAGTAGTTGACCACCGTCATCAGCGGGATCAGCGCGTTGAAGGCGACCAGCACGACCACCGGCAGGACGAAGAACCAGGCTTTCTGGTTGTCGGTCTTGGTCGCCATGGCTCAGGCGCCCCCCCCGGAATTGGCCCCGGCCAGCCAGCCGTCGGCGTAGACCCGGGTGCGGGCGGGATCGAAGGCGAGATGCGCCGCGCCCTCGGGCACCGGCCCGCCGAGCGGCGCCAGCAGATGGATCCGGCTGCCGCCCGCCCGGGTCTCGATGATGCGGTGGCGCCCGGCGTCGGAGACCTTGACGACCTCGACCGGAATGCCCGCCTCGGCGAAGCGCACGAACTCCGGGCGTACGCCGAGCTCGAGCCGGCGCGCCCCTTCGGTGCGGCCGATGCCCTCGTCGATCGGGACCTGGACGCCGTTGAAGAAGGCGCCGCCGTCGCGAACCTCGCAGGGCAGCACGTTCATCCCCGGCGAGCCGATGAAATGGCCGACGAAGGTATGCGCCGGGCGCTCGAACAGCTCGACCGGGGTGCCGATCTGGACCACCACGCCGTCCTGCATCACCACCACCTGGTCGGCGAAGGTCAGCGCCTCGGTCTGGTCGTGGGTGACGTAGATCATCGTCACCCGCACCCGCTGGTGCAACTCCTTCAGCTTCGAGCGCAGCTTCCATTTCAGATGCGGGTCGATCACCGTGAGCGGCTCGTCGAACATGATCACGTTGACGTCCTCGCGGACCAGCCCGCGGCCCATCGAGATCTTCTGCTTGCCGTCGGGCGAGAGGCCCGAGGCGCGCCGGTCCAGCAGGTCGGACAACTCCAGCATCTCGGCGATCTCGCGCACCCGGATATCGACCCGGGCCTCGCCGATGCCACGGTTGCGCAGCGGGAAGGCGAGGTTGTTGTAGACCGTCATGGTGTCGTAGATCACCGGGAACTGGAACACCTGGGCGATGTTGCGCTGGTCGGGCGGGAGTGCCGTGACGTCGGTTCCGTCGAACAGCACCGCGCCCTCGGTCGGCGTCACCAGGCCGGAGATGATGTTGAGCAGGGTGGTCTTGCCGCAGCCCGAGGGGCCGAGCAGGGCGTAGGCGCCGCCGTCGGACCAGTCGAGATCGATCTGGCGCAGGGCCCAGTCTTCCTCCGCCCCGGGGTTGGCCAGGTAGCTGTGGCGCAGCGCCTTCAGTCCGATCTTGGCCATGCTAGCGTCCCAAGCCCAAAGTTGCCCCGGCCGGCCGGGCGCGCCGAATCCGCTCCGCCCTTCCCCGGCCTCGAGCCGGGGTCTCGACGGTCGG
>JACZTQ010000253.1 GCA_022573605.1 Pseudomonadota bacterium
TCGGATGAAGAGTCCCCTCCTGGGCCAAACCTTCCACGGTGGTGATTTCCTTCTCGTCGACCCGAACGGCCAGGACCAGACATGACTTCACCAGTTGGCCATCCAGAAGAACCGAACAGGCCCCGCATTCACCCACCACACATCCCACACGGGTGCCCGTGAGACCGACTTGCTCCCGGAGGAAACTGGATAGTAACATCCGTGGCTCAACGTCTTCCCGGTAGGTTTGCCCGTTGATCTTCACGCAGATGGGGTGCTTCATGGATGAGAACTTTAGTCCCCTCCTGTGATAGGTGTCAATATGGCTGCGTGCTCTTCTTGGTCTCCTGCGTTGACTTGTCGAACATCCATGGATTACACTGGCATTGTAGAGATGTGGAATCTAGGCTTTCCTGAGTTAGTTATAATATTCGTTGTAGCCCTGGTGATTTTCGGACCCCGCAAATTGCCTGAGCTGGGGCGCTCACTGGGCAAAGGTCTAGCCGAGTTCAAAAGAGCTTCAAACGAGCTCAAGCGGACTTGGGAGGATGAAGTCGATGCCATGAAACATGAAGTCGACGTTCAAAAAGAGGAACTGAAGAAAATCGGTACCGACCTCGATTAGACCCTGCCTCCAGGTATCTCCGCCACTATTCGGGCTAACGCTCTTCCAATATCTGCTTATGACAGACGGCCCCAGCAAATCTCCTCCGGTCGAACCGCCGGACACCGACTCCACCGAAGAAGAGCACCCGGAGGAAGATTTTCCCACCGATTTCACCCCCCCGGACATTCCTCCCCCCTCGCTCTCCGATGGGACGGAAGACGAAGAACCCCCTGACGGCGATAAGAAGGATCTCGGCGGCGCCATGGTCCTGGTCGGCGATGCGCCAGCGCAGGAACAGCAGCACCGCCTCGGCCCGGCGCAGCTCCTCGGCGATGGCGCGGTAGCGCCGGGCCTGCGCCGCCTGGCGCTGCAGCGACTTGAGCTGGGTGTCGAGCTGCTCGATCACCTCCTCGACCCGGTCGAGATTGGCGCCGGCCGCGTTCAGCTTCAGCTCGGCCTCGTGGCGGCGCTGGTAGAGGCCCGAGATCCCGGCCGCCTCCTCGAGGATGCGCCGCCGCGCCGTCGGTTTGGCGTTGATCAGTTCGCCGATCTGGCCCTGGCGCACCAGCGCCGGCGAATGGGCGCCGGTCGAAGCGTCGGCGAACAGCATCTGCACGTCGCGGGCGCGCACGCTGCGGCCGTTGACGGTGAACGCCGAGCCGATGTCGCGGGTGACCCGGCGGCTGATCTCCAGGGTGTCGTCGGTGTTGAACCGGGCCGGCGCCAGCCGCTCGCTGTTGTCGATGACGATCTCGACCGAGGCCGTGTTGCGCGCCGGGCGGCTCTCGGCCCCGGCGAAGATCACGTCCTCCATGCCGTCGCCGCGCATCGCCGTGGGGCGGTTCTCGCCCATCACCCAGCGCAAGGCCTCGAGGATGTTGGACTTGCCGCAGCCGTTGGGGCCGACCACGCCGGTCAGCCCGGTCGAGATCACCAGCTCGGCCGGATCGACAAAGGACTTGAACCCCTGAAGTCTGAGCTTGGTGAACTGCACCGCTGCCGCCTGTCCTGCCTGCCCCGATTGTCATTCGGGTGTCATTCGGTTTGTTATCGGGCCAGTTTGCGGGAACCGGGGTGGAAATGTCAACGAATCGATGGCCGATCTGGGGGTTATCCACAGGTGAGGCACAAAATCTGGCGGTAATCACGCCGCCCCGCCGCCCCCCCGCCTTGGCGGCGGTGGTCGGGGGTGGGTGGGCGGGCCGCCACCGCCGCCAAGGCGGGGGGGCGGCGGGGCCATCCCGTCACATCGCCGCGTCGACCAGCGCCGCAAGCTCCTCGAAGGGCATGTTGCCGGCGTGCTTGGCGCCGTTGATGATGAAGGTCGGGGTCGAGTTCACGTCGTCGTCGGCGGCGTTCCGCTGATAGGCCTCGACCAGGGCCCGGGCATAGTCCTGGTCCGAGAAGCAGGCATCGAGTTGGGCCGTGGACAGCCCGTTCAACCGCGCGATCTTGCTGATCTCGCCGCGGTTGTTGTTCCGCGCCGCCTTGGCCCAGAGGCGCTGCTTTTTCATGAACTGGTCGGCCATCGGGTAGAAGGCACTGGCGCCGCCGCAGCGCGCCGCCATCGAGGCCCACAGCCCCTCGCGGTCGAAATAGACCTCGCGCAGGATGAAGCGGACCTTGCCGGTATCGACATATTCGGCCCTGAACCGGGGCCAGGTATCGGCGTGGAAGGCGGCGCAGTGCGGGCAGGTGAAGGAGGCGTATTCGATCACCGTCACCGGCGCCGCGTCGTCGCCGAGCACGATGTCGCCCAGCACCGGCTCCGCCATCGCGGCGGCGGGCAGCAGCGTTGCCGCTCCGGTGGCTGCTATCATCGCCAGCAAATGGCGGCGGTCGAACTGGTTCGGCATGGGCGGGCTCCTCGGCCTTGGGTTTGATCAGGTTTTCTCGGGCGGATCGCCGTGCCGGAGCACATGGGCGCCCATCCGGGTCAGCGCGGCGCGCAGCGCCTCGCTCTCGATGCCGCGGGTCAGCTCGGCGGCGCGGGCCCGTGCCGCCGGGCTGGGCTCGGTGGGTGCGGCATCGGGTGGTCCGTTGTAACCGGCGGGCTCCTCGGCAAAGCCACCGCTGGTCTGGGTCACCTTGAGCCGGTCGATGGCGCGGTAGCCGTAGAACTGGTTGACCCGCTCGATGATGCGCGGGCCGAGATGCTCGACCTCGGTCGCCCGGGCGCCCTCGACGCGCACCACCAGGGTGGCGCCCAGCCGGTGCGCGCGCGAATAGCTGACCTTGACCGGCTGGCACAGCCCCGCGAGCCGCTCGCCGACAACTTCCGGCCAGCGCAGCAGCACCTCGGGCTCGGCGAAGCCATGCCCCGCCGCCGCCTCGCCGAGACGCTTGCGCGCGGTCTCGCCGGCGCTGCGAAAGCCCCGCCCGCGCGCCGCCATGGCCCGGGGCGAGGCCGGGGCCGTGGCCCGCCTCTTCGATCCCGTCTTGCCGCCTGTCGGTCCCAGCGTCATGCTCCGTGTCGTGCGCCCTCGCCCTGCCCCCGCCGAATACGACGGTTTCGGGTGTCAGGCAAAGATAAGCGCGCCAGGGAGAGATGACAATCATGCAATCTGGCATGCAATCTGGCATGCAATCGGGGATGCAATCGGGCCTGCAATCGGGCCAGACCCCCAGCCACCTCGCGGCCCTGGTCCTGGCCTGGTACGACCGCCATCACCGGGCGATGCCGTGGCGGGTGCCGCCGCCCGTGCTGAAATCGGCCGGTGCTGAAATCGGCTGGCCGGGCGGCGGGGGTGCGGCCCGATCCCTACCATGTCTGGCTCAGCGAAGTGATGCTGCAACAGACCGCGGTGGCGGCGGTGGGCAGCTATTTCGCCACCTTCACCACCCGCTGGCCGGATGTCCGGGCGCTGGCCGGGGCGCCGCGGGACGCGGTCCTGGCCGCCTGGGCGGGCCTGGGCTACTACGCCCGCGCCCGCAACCTGCACCGAACCGCCGTGGCGGTGGCGGCGCGGCCGGGCGGGCGCTTCCCCGAGACCGAGGCCGAACTTGGCGGCTGCCCGGCATCGGCCCCTACACGGCGGCCGCCATCGCCGCCATCGCCTTCGACCGCCCGGCCACCGTGGTCGACGGCAATGTCGAGCGGGTGATGGCGCGGCTCCACGCCGAGACCGCTCCCCTGCCCGGGGTCAAGAAGCGACTGCGCGCCCATGCCGGTGTGCTGACGCCACGCCGGCGCCCCGGCGATTATGCCCAGGCGGTGATGGATCTCGGCGCCACCATCTGCACCCCGCGCCGCCCGGCCTGCGGGCTCTGCCCATGGCGGAGCGCCTGCCGGGGCCGGCAAGCGGGCATTGCCGAGACCCTGCCCCGCCGGGCTCCGAGGCCCGCGAAGCCGATCCGCCACGGCACCGCCTTCCTGGCCCTCGACCGGGCCGGACGGGTGCTGACCGAGCGCCGGCCCGAGCGCGGGCTGCTCGGCGGCATGCTGGCGCTGCCCTCGACCGGCTGGGCGGACGACCCGCCCACGCCCATCCCGCCGCTCGAAGCCGACTGGCGCCCGGCCGGCGAGGTGCGCCACACCTTCACCCATTTCCACCTGCGCCTCGCGGTGCTGTGGACCCGGGTCGAGGTCTTGCCGGACGGCGCTCCGGCGGCGGTTGAAGCCGAGGCGGCGATGCCCACCGTGTTCGCCAAGGCGAGCCGGCTGGGACGCGCGGCGGCGGGGATCTGAGGGCGCTTGCGGCATCCGCGAGCGTTTTGCCCGTGACGAAATCCGCTAGCGCGGATTTCCGGCTCCACCTGCTCGCGCGGTCTTGTGCGCCTGATCCAAAAGCCGCTTTGCGTCTTTTGGGCGCGCTCCACCTGCCCACCCCACCTCCCCGCCCAACCACCGATCATGCCCCGGTACCATCGGTGGTTGGGCGGGGAGGTGGGGTGGGCAGGTGGAGCCGAAAATCCGCGAACGCGGATTTTGTCACGGGCAAAGACTCGCGCGGCGGAAGGCGCCGCCGTCAGAGCAAAATCCAGCGCCCTTGACACACCGCCTCCCGGTGGGTGGTCTGTGACCCGGCCCCGGCATTTCCCGGACCGTCCCAA
>JACZTQ010000254.1 GCA_022573605.1 Pseudomonadota bacterium
TGCCGCCGCTGAAGCTGCCGCTGAAGCTGCCGCTGCCGAGGTCGCAGCCGCCGAAGCTGCTGCCGCTGCCAAGATTGCCGCGGCCGAAGCCGCTGCCGCGGAAGCCGCTGCCGCGGAAGCCGCTACTGCCGAGGTTGCCGCCGCCGAGGCCGCCGCTGCTGAAGCCGCTGCTGCCGAGGCCGCCGCTGCTGAAGCCGCCGCCGCCGAGGTTGCCGCCGCCGAGGTTGCCGCTGCTGAAGCCGCCGAGCTTGCTGCTGCCGAAGCTGCCGCCGCCGACCCTGCCGCCGGCAGTGTCGAGCCCAAGGTCTCGCGCTTTGCCTTGAGCGCGCCGGTGATCATCCTGCCGCGCGAAGGCGCCGAGCAGGCGCCGATCCTGGTCAGGCCGGGCCCCGAGGGGGTGACCCTGTTGCAGCCGGCGATGACCGCGCCCGCCGCCGGCCTGGTGCTCGACCGCATCACCTATTCCGAGCAGGGCGACCTGCTGGCGGCCGGGCGCGGCCGGCCCGGCGCCATTGTCCGGATCTATGCCAATGCCAGGTTCGTGGAGGAAATCCGCTGCGACGAGGACGGCAAATGGGAGGTCCGGATCGACTCGCGGATTGCCCTGACGGCCCGGCTGTTGCGGTTCGACGAGGTCGATGCCGAGGGCGCCGTGCTGAGCCGCCTGGAGACGCCGTTCGAATATTCGGCGCTGGCCACCACGCTGGAGTTGCGCCAGCGCAAGATCGTGGTGCAGAAGGGCGACTACCTGTGGAAGTTCGCCGAGCAGTACTACGGCGAGGGCATCCGCTACAGCCTCATCTTCAGCGCCAACGCGGCCTTGATCCGCGACCCGGACCTGATCTATCCGGGGCAGGTCTTCACCGTGCCGGAATGGGTCGATAGCCGGTAGGGTGCGCATTCTGCGCACCCTTCAAGAGGTGCGGGCCGGGAGGAATGGTGCGCACAATGCGCACCCTACGGAATTACCAGGCCTGACCGGGCTCTGACGGGAGAAACCGAATGCGCCGCCGCCGCCGCGGGCGCGCGACCGAAGGCGCCCCCGATCTGTCCACCCTTGCCCGCGTGCTGCCCGACCTCTGGCCGCGCGACCGGGCCGACCTGCGCCGCCGCGTGGTGGTGTCGCTGGTGCTGCTGGTGCTGGCCAAGGCGGCCACCATCGTCACGCCGTTCTTCTTTCGCGCCGCGGTCGACGGGTTGACGCCGGGCGCCGCCCCGAGCACGGCCGAAGCGGCCCTGCTGGCGCCGGTGCTGCTGGTCGCCGCCTATGGCGGGGCGCGTCTCATGGGCGTGGTTCTGCAACAGTCGCGCGACATCGTCTTCGCCCGGGTCGGCCAGCATGCGCTGCGCCGGCTGGCGCTGCGGACCTTCGAGCACATCCACCGATTGTCGCTGAGCTATCATCTGTCGCGCCGCACCGGTGCCTTGAGCCGGATCGTCGATCGGGGCATCAAGGCGATCGACTTCCTGCTGCGCTTCCTGGTCTTCAGCATCGTGCCGCTGTTCATCGAGTTGATGATCGTGGCGGTGATCTTCTGGATCGTCTTCGGGCTCTGGTATTTCGTCGTTCTGGTCGCCACCATCGCGACTTATGTCGCCTTCACCTTCCGGGTCACCGAGTGGCGCGTCAAGATCCGCATCCGGATGAACCGCGAGGACCAGGACGCCCACCAGAAGGCGGTCGACAGCCTGCTGAACTACGAGACGGTGAAGTATTTCGGCGCCGAGGGGCGCGAGGCGGCGCGCTACGACGCGGCCATGCGCGGCTACGAGGATGCCGCGATCAAGACCTCGGTGTCGCTCGGGCTGCTGAACGCGGGCCAGTCGATGATCATCGTCTCCGGGCTGGTGGCGGTGATGGCGATGACGGCGCTGGAGGTGCGGGCCGGCACCATGACGCTGGGCTCGTTCGTGATGGTCAACGCCTTCGTGATCCAGATCACCGTGCCGCTGAACTTCCTCGGCTCGGCCTATCGCGAGATCCGCCAGGCGCTGATCGACATGCGCGAGATGTTCGGGCTGATCGACCAGGCGCCGCAGGTCGTCGACGCGCCCGGCGCGCGGGCGCTGGAGGTGCGCGAGGGGCGGGTCGCCTTCCGCAACGTGGATTTCGGCTATGGCCCCGAGCGGCAGATTCTACATGGTGTTTCGTTCAACGTGCCGGGGGGGCGGAGCCTGGCGGTGGTGGGGCCGTCGGGGGCCGGCAAGTCGACCATCTTCCGGCTGATCTTCCGGCTCTACGACGTCACCGGGGGGGCGGTCGAGATCGACGGGCAGGACCTGCGCGAAATGACCCAGGCGTCCTTGCGCGCCGCCATCGGCGTGGTGCCCCAGGACACCGTGCTGTTCAACGACACCATCGGCTACAACATCGCCTATGGCCGCGAGGGGGCGAGCCGCGACGAGGTGGTGGCGGCGGCCCGGGCGGCGCGCATCCACGACTTCATCGCGAGCCTGCCGGAGGGCTACGAGACCATGGTGGGCGAGCGCGGGCTGAAGCTGTCGGGCGGCGAGAAGCAGCGCGTGGCGATCGCCCGGACCATCCTCAAGGACCCGCCGATCCTGATCCTCGACGAGGCGACCTCGGCCCTCGACACCCCCACCGAGCGCGAGATCCAGGGCGAGTTGAAGCGGCTGGGCGAGAACCGCACCGTGCTGATGATCGCCCATCGGCTCTCGACCGTGGTCGAGGCCGACGAGATCGTCGTGCTGGAGCGGGGCCGGGTGGTCGAGCGCGGCAGCCATGCGGAGTTGCTGGCGCTTGGCGGGCAATATGCCGAGATGTGGGCGCGCCAGGATGCCGAGGAGGCGTTGTGAGGCGGCTTCCCTGTCCGAAGATTCCATGCCCGGCGGCATCGCCATGGCCCTCTCCCCCGACCCCTTCTCCGGGGCTTACGCGGCCGCATCTGCGGCCACGGTCCCCTGCGAAGCCCAGAGGGAGTGGGGGGCTGAGGCGGCGACGCCCGGCGGCAGCGTCGCTGACCCCTCCCCTGTCCCCTCCCCTTTCCGGGGAGGGGAACGCAGAGCCCGAGGGTTCAACTAGCGTCCCTCCCCCTAGAAGGGGGAGGGACAGGGTGGGGGTCTGCGGCGGTGGGGTTGGGCGCAAGGGTGCGGGAGCGGCGCCTTGGCATCTTCGGGCTTCGTGCTTAGCATGGCGCAGGTTTTTTCACGAGGGCGACTGCCATGACACTCAGAAAAGGCCGCTGCCTGTGCGGCGCGGTCAGTTATCAATACGAGGGGCCGGAGAACTGGGTCGCTCATTGCCATTGCGAGAGCTGCCGGCGCAATACCTCGTCGCCGTTCACCACCTTCGTCGGGGTGCCGCGAACGGCCTACCGGTTCACCGGGATCGAGCCCGCGGTCTACAACTCCTCGCCGGGCGTACGGCGGCTGTTCTGTCCGGAATGCGGCTCGCCGGTGGCCTTCGACGCAGACCATTATCCGGACGAGATCCACTTCTATCTGGCGGCGCTGGAGGATGCCTCCGGCCTGGAGCCGGTGCAGCACGGGTTCGCCGGCGAGAAGGTGCCGTGGGTCACGCTGGGCGACGATCTGCCGAAATACCTGCATGGCGGCAGCGGGCCGAAGCTGGGTGGCTGAACCGGTTAGAGCCGCATCAGCGCGACCCCGCTCAAGATCAGCCCGGCCGAGACCCAGCGCCAGGCGCCGGCGCGCTCGCCGAGCAGGAACACCCCGATCAGCATGGCGAACAGCACGCTGGTCTCGCGCAGCGCCGCGACCATCGCCAGGGGGGCCAGGGTGAAAGCCCAGATGGCGATCCAGTAGGAGCCGAGCGACAGCCCCCCGGCCGCCAGCCCGCTGCGCCAGGCGGGCGCGAGGCGGGCCAGAGCCCGCGGCCCGCGGGTCGCCAGGGCAAAGCAGGTCATGCCCGTCGCGTCGAAGGCGAACATCCACAGGGTGAAGCCCGACGCGGTCTCGGCGAGGCGCGCGCCGACGCCGTCGACCAGGGTGTAGGAGGCGGTGAAACCCGCCGTTGCCAGGGCGTAGAGCAGGGCCTTGGGCGGCAGCCGGCCGAGGGCGCCGCCGCCGCGCGACATGACGATGACGCCGAGGGCGATGGCGGCGACCGCGGCGGTCATGCCCGCGGTCATGATCTCGCCGAGGAACAATGCGCCCACCAGCGCCACGATCAGCGGCGCGGTGCCGCGCGCCAGCGGGTAGACCTGGCTCAGGTCGCCATGCTGGTAGGCCCGGATCAGGAACAGCTTGTAGCCGATATGAAGCAGGGCGGACGCCGCCAGCCAGGGCCACGAAGCGGCCAGCGGCGGCGCGAAGAAGGGCAGCAGAACCAGCGCCATCGCCCCCTGCACCATCGACAGCAGCAGGATCGACGCGAACCGGTCGGAGCCGGTCTTGACGATGGCGTTCCAGCCCGCATGCATGACGGCGGCGCCGAGCACGGCGAGGAAGACGGTTGTGTCCATGGTGATCCCGGCTTCCCTCTCCGACTCTGTATGGGCCGCGCCGCGCCCGGTGGCACGGCCCTCTCCCCCGACCCCTTCTCCGGGGCATGACAAGGCCGCATCTGCGGCCACGGTCCCCTGCGAAGCCCAAAGGGAGAGGGGGGCGTGAGCGGCGGGGGCGGGAGGGCGCGCGCCGGCCCCTGATA
>JACZTQ010000255.1 GCA_022573605.1 Pseudomonadota bacterium
CGCCGATAATGACCCATAGAGACGGCTTGCCAAGGTTTTCGGCCAGGAGCGCGCGCTGCGGCGATGTGGTTCATCGTAAAGCGGGCGCGACGCCGTCCGATACCTTGGCCGAAAGCCTTGGCAAGCCGCCGTTCCGGTCGCGCCGGCGGCCCGTCGGAGGGCGTCGGAAAGCCTTGACGATGGGCCGCGTCGCCGGCGGCTTTCCTCCTACCCGACGGGCCGCCGGCGCGATCTCCATGGGTCATTATCAGTGATCCTTGGTATGAGCCGCGCGATGGAGACCGGGCTGTCGATCCGCACCTTCTACCAGCCCACGGTGATGCTGGCGCTGGCGCTGCTGGCGATCATCGTGATGATGGTGCTGCCGATGCCGCCCTGGATGCTCGATCTCGGGCTGGCGATCTCGTTCGCGCTGGCGATCCTGATCTTCACCGTGACCCTGTTCATCGAGCGCCCGCTGGATTTCTCCGCCTTCCCCACGGTGCTGCTGGCCTCCCTGATGCTGCGCCTGTCGCTCAACGTCTCGTCGACCAAGCTGATCATCGGCCAGGGTCACACCGGTCCCGACGCCGCCGGGGGCGTGATCCAGGGTTTTGCCATGTTCATCATGGGCGGCAGCATCTTTCTCGGCCTGGTGGTGTTCGCGGTGCTGCTGATCGTGAATTTCATCGTCATCACCAAGGGCGCCGGCCGCATGGCCGAGGTCGGCGCCCGCTTTGCCCTCGACGGCATGCCGGGCAAGCAGCTGGCGATCGATTCGGATATGGCCGCCGGGGCCATCACCCACGCCGAGGCCAAGGAGCGCCGCCGCATCGAGCAGGAGGAGACCACCTTCTTCGGCTCGCTCGACGGCGCCTCGAAATTCGTCAAGGGCGACGCCATCGCCGGGCTGCTGATCACCTTCCTGAACCTGGTGGCCGGGCTGGCGATGGGTATCTTCGCCCACGGCATGAGCTTTTCGGCGGCGATCGAGACCTATTCGATGCTGACCGTGGGCGACGGGCTGGTCAGCCAGATCCCCAGTGTCATCACCTCGATCGCCGCCGCGCTGCTGCTCTCCAAGGGCGGTGTCGCCGGCACGGCCGACCGGGCGATGATCGACCAGCTTGGGGCCTATCCCGGCGCGCTCGGCACCGTCGCCGGGCTGATGGCGCTGTTCGCCTTCCTGCCGGGGCTGCCCTTCATGCCCTTCATCGCCGGGGCGGCGGTTCTGGGGGCGGCGGCGGTCGTGTCCGGGCGGCTGGAGACCGAGCGGGCCGAGGCCGGGCTGGAGCCGGCCGAGGACGCCGGCGAGGCCGATGCCGCGCCGCGCCGCTCGCTCGGCGATCTGCTCGATGTCGACGAGATCCATGTGCGCTTCGCGCCCGACCTGATCGCCTCGGTGCTGGACCCGGCGGTCGGGCTGGAAAAACGCATCGTCAACATGCGCCGCCACATCGCCAGCGAATTCGGCGCGGTGATGCCCGAGGTGCGCCTGACCGACGACCCGCTGATCGAGACCGGGCATTACGCCATCCATGTGCAGGGCATCGAGGTGGCCCGGGCGGTGCTGCGCCCCGGCCATGTGCTGGTGCTGACCCGCGAGGACGTGCCGCTGGAGTTGCCCGGCGAGGACGTCGCCGAGCCGGTCTACGGCGCGCCGGCGCGCTGGGTGCCGCAGGCCAGCCAGGAGGACGCCGCCGCCCTCGGCCTGCCGGTGATCGCGCCGGGCGAGGTCATCGCCACCCATCTGCTGGAGACCGTGAAGGCGAATTTCGGCCGCCTGTTCACGCGCCGCGCGCTGCGCAACCTGCTCGACGAGTTCGCCCGCCCCTCCGATCCGGCGCGGGCCGAGGCGAACCGCAAGCTGCTGGACGAGTTCATCCCCGACAAGGTGCCCCACGACCTGCTGCAGACGGTGTTGCGGCTGCTGCTGGAGGAGCGGGTCTCGGTGCGCAACCTGCCGCTGGTGCTGGAGGCCACGGCCGAGGGGCGCGGCGCCGGCCTGGCGCCGGAGCAGATCACCGAGCACGTGCGCCGGCGCATCGGTTTCCACATCGTCGCCGGACTTTGCGACAAGCAGGGCAAACTGCCGCTGGTGCAACTGGCGCCCCACTGGGAGGAGCTGTTCGCCAAACACGAACGCGACGAGGACGGCCAGCCCGACATCGTGCTGCCGCCCGAGGAGTTCAACCGCCTGGCCCGCTCGGTCGGCGCTGCGCTGAACGGCGCCGCGAAGCAGGGCATCTACCCGGCGGTGGCGACCTCGGCCCGGCGGCGCCGGTTCGTGCGCCATGTGCTGGAGGCCAAGGGCATCCAGAACCCGGTGCTGTCGTTCGAGGAAATCGGCAACCGCACGACGCTGTCGCTGGTCGGCACCGCGTGACCCGGGGCCGTATCATCCCGGCGTCATCCCGACGCCCCTCGATCGGAACCGATCGGCGGAACCGCGCCGCCCCCACCGATTTCGCCCCCCTCTCCCTTTGGGAGAAGGGTCGGGGGAGAGGGAAGTGACGGCGCCGATTTCGCCCCCCACTCCCTCTGGGAGGGGGGCCGGGGGGGAGGCCGCGACGCCGCCGCCGGGTGCGGCGCGGCCGGGATCGCCGCCGCGCGCCGCCGGCGCCATCCGGGGCCGGGCATGAGCGAGCTGACCTCGCTGTTCGAGATCGCCGGCCTGCTGGCCTTCGTCACCGTCGGCGTCTTCACCCGCATCGGCGCGGCGCTGTTCCTGGTCCCCGGCATCGGCGAGCGGGCGGTGCCGGTGCGCCTGCGCCTCGGCGTGGCGCTGGCGCTGGCGGTGCTGCTGGCGCCGCTGATCGCGCCGCTGGTGGAGCACTCGCCGGCCACCGTCTCGGCGCTGGTCGGGGTGATCCTGGCCGAGGCGGCGGTGGGCCTGATCATCGGCCTGGCCTTTCGCCTGCTGGTGATGACCTTGCAGACCGCCGGTTCGCTGGCGGCGCAGAACCTGTCGATCTCGCAGATGTTCGGCGCCGGGGTGGCGCCGGAGCCGGAGCCGACCATCGCCACGCTGCTCGGCATGGGCGGCATCGTGCTGGCGCTGATGGCGGGGCTGCATGTGCATCTGGTGGCGGCGCTGGCCGGGCTCTACCAGACCCTGCCGTTCGGCGAAATGCCCGGCGCCGGCGAACTGGCTGAGTGGTCGACCGCCCGGGTCGCCGAGACCTTCGCGCTGGGCCTGTCGCTGGCGCTGCCCTTCATCGCCATCGCCTTTGCCTACAATCTGGCGCTGGGCGCGCTCAGCCGGGCGATGCCGCAGCTTCTGGTGGCGCTGGTCGGGGCGCCGCTGCTGGTCGGGCTGGGCCTGATCGTGCTCTACCTCTCGCTGCCCGAGATCTTCGCCCGCTGGGGCGTGGCGCTGGCGCGGGTGCTGGCCGATCCGCTGGGCGGCCTGCTTGGGGGGGCGCCGTGAGCGGGGAGAACGACGGCGCCAGCGAAAAGACCCACGAGGCGACGCCGCGCCGGCTCGAGCGGGCCCGCGAGGAGGGCGACCTGCCGCGCTCGCAGGATGCCCAGACCTTCGCCGCCTATATCGGCTTCACCACCGCCATGGGGCTGGCCGGCGGCTGGGCGGCGAGCTGGCTGGGCACGGCGCTGTTGCCCTTTCTCGACCGGCCGCAGGAGCTCGCCCAACAGTTCACCTCGGCCGGCGCCGACGAGGCCACCATGGCGCTGCTCGGCCGTATCGCGCCGCCGGTGCTGATGCTGGTCGCGGCCCCGGCGGCGGTGATCCTGGTGCTGCTGATCGCCCAGCGCGGCATCGTCTTCGCGCCCTCGCGCATCCTGCCGAAGCTCTCGAGGCTGTCGCCGGTCGAGAACGCCAAGAACAAGTACGGCGTGCGCGGCATGGTCGAATTCGCCAAGAGCGCGGTCAAGCTGGGCGCGCTGGGCGTCGTGCTGAGCATCACCGTCTGGGGCGAGGCCGACCGGCTGGCGCTCTATGCCGGCACCGACGCGCGCTTCACCGGCCATGTGCTGGCGCATCAGTTCCGGCTGGTGATGACCGGGGTGCTGCTGGTCGCCGGCGCGCTCGCCTTGTTCGACCTGATCTGGCAGCGCTTCGATCACCAGAAGCGGATGCGCATGACCCATCAGGAACTGAAGGACGAGGGCAAGCAGGCCGAGGGCGACCCCCAGATGCGTGCCCAGCGGCGCGAGCGGGGGCGTCAGATCGCCAACAACCGGATGCTGCTGGCGGTGCCCGAGGCCGATGTGGTGATCGCCAACCCGACCCATTACGCGGTGGCGCTGAAATGGCCCCGCCAGGAGGGCTCGGCCCCGGTCTGCCTGGCCAAGGGGATCGATGAGATCGCCCTGGCGATCCGGGCCCGGGCCGAGCAGGCCGGGGTGCCGGTGCAGAGCGACCCGCCGACCGCGCGTTCGCTCCACGCCCTGGTCGAGATCGGCCAGGAGATCCGCCCCGAGCATTACCAGGCGGTGGCGGCGGCGATCATCTTCGCCGACGAGATGCGCCGCAAGGCCCGCGAGCGGATGTCGTGATCGCCCCCAGTGGCGCTTCGGGCGGCGCTTCGGGCGGCGGCCGATGAAATCCGCCGTTCTCGCCAGGCTCCAGCGTCTGCTCGGCGCGGCCAGCGCGGCGGAGGCGGCGCGGCTTGCCG
>JACZTQ010000256.1 GCA_022573605.1 Pseudomonadota bacterium
CGTCGGGCAGGAGGAAAGCTGCCGGCGATGCGGCCCATCGTCAAGGCTTTCCGACGCCCTCCGACGGGCCGCCGGCGCGACCGGAACGGCGGCTTGCCAAGGCTTTCGGACTTCGTCGCGCCCGCCTTGCGATGTCCCACGTCGCCGCAGCGTGCGCTCCTGGCCGAAAACCTTGGCAAGCCGTCTCCATGGGTCATTATCAGTGATCCTTGGTATCAGTCCCCCAGCGCGGTCAGGATTGCGGCCGACAGCCAGGCGCGATAGGGCTCGGCCTGGTCCGGCTTTATATGCACCGGGTCGATAAACTGCTCACCGGACCAGAGCGTCGGGGGCTCCAGGAAGGAGACCGCCGCCGCGCCGGCGACCGGACCCATGGTCGAGCGCGCCTCCTGGTTCACCCTCGCGTGGTAGGCCTCGGAAAATTCGTTGACCGGAGGTGTCACGACCAGCACCGGAATGCCGGCCTCGGCGAACCGGTGCAGCAGCGCTCGGGTACGGTCGCGCCGACGGTTCGCGAACGGCATAATCTGCCCCGCCAACGATTTCAGCGCGTCTTGCCATTGCTCCAAGGGCATGGTCTTGGCGGGGCACCACGAGACGGGCGTCACGCCCGGGGGTGGGTCCGAACGGACCAGAACAGGCATCATGGCAAGAACTTGACCGCGCCAGAAGTACCGGGCGGCGGCCGCGGCGCTCGGCAGGATATTCCACTCGGCAGGCACCAGCAAGGCCGACTGCACGACGACAAAATCGGGCCGCGCCGCAATGGCAGGGCCGATCAGCACGCCGAAATGGAGCAGGCTGGCGGCGTTCGTCGACAGTGCCATGATCTCGACGCGTTCGCCGGGCAGGCGCATCGGTCCGGTGATCGCGCAAGCCAGGCCCGAGGTGGCGAACACGACCCCGCGGCGCATGTTTGCATCCGCGGGCGCGTCCTCCGGTTGCGCCGCGAAGCCGCGATCGAGCGACTCCAGATACTCCTCCTGTTCGACGGTTAGCGCGACGTTCGGATCCATCAGCAGGTGGAAGAACAGCATCGACAGGGCCAGGGGTGCGCAGAGAACAGCCGCGACGGCCCACGCGATCAGCGGCCGCCAGGCGGCGGGGAGCCTCATTGGATCGGCGTCTCGTGTTGGGCGTTGACCATCTCCACGGCATCGCCGATGGAGGCCAGCCGCATGATCTGCTTGGCGCGCAGTCTGATCGCGAACCGCTGCTCCAGCCCCAGCACGAACTCCATGTGGCTGAAGGAATCCCAGCCCTCCACGGTCTCCTGGCCCGACGCCAGGGTGAGGTCCTGCGGCGCGACCTGGAAGGTCTCGGCCGCGAGGGCCAGGATCGATTCCGTCAGATCGGCGGGATCGGCGGGATCGGCGCGATCGGCGGGGACCGCGGCGCGCCGCTCCGCGATCATCGCGATCAGCAGGTCGCGGCGCACCTTGCCGGCGGGGCCGAGCGGCAGGGTGTCGAACAGCTCGACCCGGTTGGGCCGCCGCTCCGCCGCAAGCTCGGCCGCGCACCAGGCCCGGATGGCGGTCGCCGTGACACCCTTTCGCGCCACCACGCAGGCGACCAGCGCCTCCTCGAAGGTGGCGTCGGGAAGCCCCAGCACTTCCACCGCCCGGACCCCCGGCATCGCCGTGATGACGCGCCGGATGTCCTCGGGATGGATCGTGGTCCCGCCGCGCATGACCACGGCCTTCGAGCGGCCGATCATGGTGAAAAAGCCCTCCGCGTCGGCGACGCAGATATCACCGGTGGCGAGCCAGCCGTCGCGCAGCGCCGCTGCCGTCGCCTCCGCGTCGTCCAGATAGCCGGTCATCAGATGCGGCCCGGCGATCAGCAGCTCCCCGGGCTCGCCCGGGGCGACGTCCCCACCGGCGGCGTCGACCAGCCTGGCCCGCGCGTCCACCGGCTTTCCCAGCGTGCCGAGGCGGAAGGTGTCGTCCGCCGGCCCGCAGTAGATCGAACCGGAGACGGTCTCGCTCAGGCCGTAGAAGTTGTTGAGACGGACGCCGAAGAAGTCCTGGAACTCGCTCCAGAATCCGGCGTCGAGCAGGCCCGCCGACGAGGCCAGCATGCGGAACCGTCCGGTCCGGAACAGGTCGGGCCGGTCGCCGAAGCCGTGCCGGATGAGGGCCAGCATGTTCGGGTTGGAGACGAAATGGGTGGCGCCCGACCGGCGCAGCAATCCGGCGAGGTCGAGGCCGACGCTGAACAGCCCCGGCTGAACGTTGGTCATGCCGGTCATCAGCGAGGCGTAGACGCCGTGCACCAGCCCATCGACGTGGTGGGTGGGCAGGAGGTTGAGGAACCGGGCCGCCGGCGCGGTAGCCGAAGACCCGGGCCAGCGTCGCCACATGGGCCCGCAACGCGCCGCGCGACAGGACCGTCGCCTTGGAGGCGGATGTGGTGCCCGAGGTGCAGATGATGCAGGCCGCCAGGTCGTCGGCGAAGTCCGCCGGCTCCCAGTCGCCCTGCGTCCGGGTGAGCGCGTCCAGCGCCGGGAGCGCGGCGGCGCGGCGGCGCGAAAGCCGTCGCCCCGGCGGCGAGTCAGACGTCTCGCGCGGTGGCGCGCCGCTGCGCCACAGGATCTCCGGCCGGTTGGTCCCGAGCCGCTCCAGCACCGGGTCGTCGGCGATCAGCACGGCGGGCCGGGTCAGCGCGAGAATGGCTGCCAGGTCGGACCTGCCGGAGGTCGGGTCGATCGGGATCAGGGCCATGGCGCCGAGGTGGCAGGCGGCGGCGGTCAGATAGAAATCCACCGGGTCGGCGGTGGCGGCCGCGACCCTGTCCCCGGCCCCGCATCCCGCCTGCCGGAGCGCCAGCGCCAGCGCCCGGCCGCGCGCCTCGGCTTCGGCGAAAGACAAGGTCCGCGAGGCGGCAACCGCGACCGCGGTTCCGCACGGCGCTCCGTTGAAGGGCACGCTATAACCCCCCGGCAAGCATCAGATCCCGATCACCCCACATTGCCAGGAATTTCCCTGGTGAACTCTCCCGATCGCCGAAAAATTGTAACCTGATCGGCTATGGATTGAAATCGAAACCCGACATTCCCCTATTGGTTTTCCGGCGTCGAAGCGTTCGGAACCGGGTGGAATTGGCCGTCGGTTCCCAGGAACTCCGACCCCCCGGCGCGGTAGAAGCTCTCCGCCCCGGCCGCCTTCAATACCCCAAGCATGGCGGGCAGTTCGCGCCCGGCGGCTTCCAGCTTTTCGATCAGGCGCGCCGCGCCCAGCGCGTCCAGAAGCTCGAACGGGCCTTGTCGCCAGGCAAAGCCCAGGCGCATGGCGCGGTCGATGTTGACGATGTCGTCGGCGATCTCCGGCACCAGCCCGGCGGCGTAACACAGGGTCTCGCCCATGATCCCCCAGGCCAGTTCCCCGTCGGCGTCGTCGCGCAGCATAATGCCCGGTTCCGGGTCCGGCAGCGCCACCGGCTCCGCGGGACGCCATTCTCCAGCGCCGAGGTCGAAGGTCTCCTTGAGCTTCGAGCCGTCGTCGAGGCGTTGCATCCGGTAGAACCCGCCGCCGGACTTGCGCCCGAGCTGGCCCCGCTCCAGCATGGCCTGGACTTGCGGCGGGAAGCCGGTGAAAGCCCGCCCGGCGTCGCCCGCCGGCAGGTTGATGGCCAGGTTCTTGCCGACCAGATCCATCACGTCGAGCCCGATCAGGTCGATCAGCCCGAAGAGCCCGGTCGGCGGCAGGCCGAAGGGCGTCGACATCAGCGCGTCGATCCGCTCGGCCTTCATGCCGTCGCGCAACGCGCCGTCGGCCTTGTGCAGCCCCATCAGCATGAGGAAACATCCGATCCGGTTGCCGATGAAATTCACCGTGTCCTTGGCATGGACCACGCCCTTGCCCAGGGTCTGGCCGCAGAAATCGGCCAGGGTGGCGATCGTGTCGGGCCTGGTGTCGGCGCCGGGGACCAGTTCCATCAGCCGCATGATCTTGACCGGGTTGAAGAAGTGGGTCACGGCGATGTCGCGCCGCAGCCGCCCGGGCAGGCCCTCGGTGATGGCCTGCAACGGGATGCCGGAGGTGTTGGTCGAGACCACCGAGCCGTCCTTTCGCAGCGGCTCGAGGCGCTCGAACAGCGCCCGCTTGGCGGCGAGGTCCTCGATCACCGCCTCGCAGATCCAGTCATAGTCCCGGATCCGGTCGAGGTCCCCGTCCAGCGTGCCCAGGGTGATGTTGGCGGCCTTCTCGAGGTCATCGACGGCGGGAGGGCGGCCGGTCCTGATGCGCTCCAGCGCCGACTCGGCGGCCGCTTGGGAGATATCCAGCAACAGCACCCGGCAGTTGTGCTGGGCGCAGAGCCCGGCGATGCCGGCGCCCATGGTGCCGCCGCCCAGGACGGCGACGGAGTTGATCTTTCGGTTCATTGTCGGGACCTCGTCAGTCTTGGGTTCTTGGAGCAGCGGCGTTGCGGGCCGTGCAGCATAGCGGCGCCGCGCAGCGGTGACAATTCGCGGCTGAACCAACCCGAGGCAAACTGAGTCAGCACGAGTTAAACGGAGTCCGCGCGGTGCGCGGACAAGACCTTGCCTCGCGCCGCCTCCTTATGGAGGCGGCGCTCGCGACCCGTTGGCCGGGCCCGAAGAC
>JACZTQ010000257.1 GCA_022573605.1 Pseudomonadota bacterium
GGGTCGGCGGGCGCGGCCGCGCGAGCCGGCGCCGGGCGCGGCTCCAACCGCGCCGGCGCCCGCTCCGCGCGCTGACCCTGGTTGCGGCGATGGATGGGAAAATGGCGGCCGAAGGCGAAATACCCGAAACGGGACCTCATCTCGGCGTAGCGGCCGGCGGGGTGTTCCACCATAGCCGCCCGGCCACGGGGCATCGCCACGACGCCGCCCGGCAGGGCCATGACGCGGCTGCTTGCTTCGGGTTGCGCCGCAGGGTTCAGATTCGCCTTCGCAGGCATGGCCATGGCGGCGCCCAGGGTCAGGGCCGCGATAATCGATAGCGTTCGCATCGGTTCCTCCACTTCCTGCTCGCTCGCAATCGGATATAGTGTGGAGCGTGGCGCGAAACGCCCCGGCACAAGCGGTTGTGACAGGATGTGCGTGGCGGGCCACGGCATGATCGGGCGCAAGAGGATGCAAGGCGATGGGTTGGATAGCTCGACAGCTCATGCGATGTCTGGCGGCCGCGCTCGCCGCCACCGGAGGACCCGCCATGGCCATCGACCCGCCGGCCATTGATTCTATGGCCGTCAGCCGCGACCCGGCCCTGACCGAACGGCTCGAGGCCGCCTACGACGCCATGGGTCCGGACTACACGCCGCGCACCCACCTGCTCGACGCCGGGGGGCGGGCGAAATACCTCAACCGGCTGATCCTCGAGGCCTCGCCCTACCTGATCCAGCACGCCCACAACCCGGTCGACTGGCGCCCCTGGGGACCCGAGGCGCTGGCCGAGGCGGCGGCGCGCGACCTGCCGATCTTCCTCTCGGTCGGCTACGCCACCTGCCATTGGTGCCACGTCATGGAGGAGGAGAGCTTCGACAACGAGGCGGTGGCGGCGATCCTCAATGCCAATTTCATCGCCATCAAGGTCGATCGCGAGCAGCACCCGGCGCTGGACCAGATCTACCTCACCGCGACCCAGCTCCAGCAGGGCCACGCGGGCTGGCCCAACTCGCTGTTCCTGCTGCCCGACGGGCGGCCCTTCCACACCGGCACCTACTACCCAAGGCCCCAGTTCATCCAGGTCCTCGAGGCGGTGGCGCGGGCCTGGCGCGGCGACCAGCGGGAAGGGATAGAGCGCGGCGCCGAGCGGCTCGCGGCCGCCATCCGCCGCTCCGCGCCCTCCGAGGCGGCCCCCGGAATTCCTGGCGCGCCACCGCCCGGGGACGCCCAGTTTTCCGCCGCCGTCAGCCAGCTCGCCGGCATGCACAACGCGCGCGAGGGTGGTTTCTCCAGCTCGCAGCAGTTCCCGCAGGAGGGCTTCCTGCTGTTCCTGCTCGATCACTGGCGCCGCACCGGCGAGCCCCAAGCGCTGGAGATGGCAAAGCGCAGCCTCGACGCCATCGCCGCCGGCGGCATCCACGACCACGCCGGCGGCGGCTTTCACCGCTACACGGTGGACGCCAACTGGCGCACGCCGCATTTCGAGAAGATGCTCTACAACCAGGGCCAGCTGGCCCGCGCCTTCATCGAGGGCTGGGAGGCCACCGCCAACCCCGCTTACCGCCGCGCCGCAGAGCGCACCTTCGACTACGTGCTGCGCGACATGACCGACGCCGAGGGCGCCTTCTACGCCGCCGAGGACGCCGACAGCCTCGATGGCGCCGGCAAACTTGAGGAGGGCGCCTTCTACGTCTGGCCCCCGGCCGAGGCCCGCGCCGTGCTGGGCAGCGAGGCGGACTTTGCCATCGAGACCCTGGGCCTGGCCCAGCCGCCGACGCTCGAGGCCGGTCCGGTGGCCCATCTCGACCCGGCCGGGGTGGCGGACTTTGCCGCCCTCGATCCCCTCCTGGAGCGCCTGCGCCTGGCCCGCGACGCCCGCGCCCGGCCGCTGCGCGACGACAAGATCATCGCCGGCTGGAACGGGCTGATGATCCGGGCGCTGGCCGAGGGCGCGGTTGCCTTCGAGGCGCCGGAATACGCCGAGGCCGCCGCCCGCGCCGCCGAGGCGCTGTGGTCCCGGCTCTGGACCGGCGAGCGCCTGATGCGGCTCTGGGCCCGCGGCCGGGCGCTGGAGGATGGCGCGCTGGAGGACTACGCCTGGCTCGGCCTCGGCCTGCTGGCGCTCTACGACGCCACCGGCGCCGAGCTCTGGCGCGACCGCGCCGCGACGCTCGCCAGCACCGCCGCCGAGCGCTTCGGCGACGCCAACGGGCGGCTCCGGATGGCCGCCGCCGACGGCCCGCTCGGCCCGGTCTACGACAGCGCCGACGGCGCCACCCCGGCCGGCGAGAGCGCGATGCTGGAACTGCTGGCGCGGCTCGCCCGGCGGCTGCCCGACCCGGCCTTCCCGGCGCTTGCCGAGACCCTGCGCGGCGCGCTCGCCGGCCAGCTTGCCGAGACGCCGCTGCTGCGCCCCGACGCCCTGGTCGCCAGCCGGATCATGGACCAGGGCGAGAGCGCCCTGCGCCGTTCACTCGCCAAGGGCACCGTGCGGGCGCATCTGGCGACCCGTCCAACCGGCGGCGGCGCGCGGCTGATCCTCGACATCGCCCCGGGCTGGCACCTGAACGCCCACGACCCCGGCCCGGACTGGCTGACCGGCGCGGCGCTCGACGGCGCGGCGGCCGACTGGCCCGAGGGCGAGGCCCTCAGCCTCGGCTTCAGCGACCAGCCGGTGCGGGTCTACCAGGGTCGGCTCGACCTCGCCCTCGACCTGACCGCCGATCTGTTGACGCTCAGCCTGCAAGCCTGCTCCGATACGCTCTGTCTGGAGCCGGTGACGGCAACATTCCGGTTGCGGTGAAGGGGGTTCCGAGGGCATTCTGACGCCATGAGAAAACTCTTGCTGCCTGGCCTGATGGCCTTCGCCATCCCCGCGCTGGCCTCCGCCCCGACCCTGGCGGCGTCCGAACAGCCGCTCAGCCCGTCCGAGTTCCGGGAATATTCCGAGGGCCACACGCTCTATTTCGACCTCGACGGCGCGCCCTTCGGGTCGGAGGCGTTCGAGCCCGGCGGGCAGACCCTGTGGCGCTTCAAGGACGGCAGTTGCACCGAGGGCGTCTGGCGCCCCCACGGCGGTCAGATCTGCTTCTATTACGGCGACGGGGCGGAGGTGCTGTGCTGGCGCCTGATCCGCGACGACGAGGGGCTGCTGGTACGCCTGCTGGGCGACGGCCCCGATGCCGGGATGGAACTGCGCATCACCGCGCGCGACCAGCGCCGGCCGATCTGCGGCGAGCCCGGACGCGGCACCTGAGGGCGGCGGGCGGCCGGCAATCCCCCTGGAGCCCTGAACCGGAAGCCGCCGCCCTCACCGGATATCGCCGCCGCCGCCTTGCACTTCCCCGGCCTTGAGCCGGGGTCTCGACCCGCAAGGCGCAACGGCGCACTGCCCCGGCTCGAGGCCGGGGAAGCGCGGGGAAAATATGATCCGTGGTATCTCCGATCCGGAACACTCGCGTAATTTCGAGCCACGGGTTCGTTTCGAGACTCGGAAATTGCGTGAAACCAAGGAGATAGAGCCTCCCGCCTGATTTCATCAGGTTGGATAAGGCTCTAGACCCGATTTTCAACCCAAGGGCGAATAATGATACCCCTTAGGTGGTGGGGCCGTGTCTTCCGGCTGCGGCTGGGGCGCGGCCTCATCAGATCTGACGATCCGTTCAATTTGCAAAATGGAGGTACTCCGATGCACACCGAGATGAAATCACCGCTTGAAATGTGTCCGCCGTTCGGAGGCGCGTCGACCGCGATCGGCGCAGCCCGGCGGTTCACCGGGCGCTCCGGCGCGATTGCGCTGACCGGAGCGTTCGCGCTGGCTGTCGTGCTGACCCTGTCGCCAGGTTCCGCGCTCGCGGAAGAGTGCGAACTCGCCAGCGGCGGCAACGGCGGCGCAACCTCCGGCGGCGCCGATACGCTGGCCTGCGGCGTGGATGCCAACGCCTCGGGCGACCGCAGCACGGCGACCGGGTCCGGCAGCGAGGCCTCGGGCACCGGCAGCACGGCGACCGGGGTGTTAAGCGAAGCCTCGGGCGCACTCAGCACGGCGACTGGGGCGTTCAGCGACGCCACGGGCACCCAGAGCACGGCGACCGGGGTGTTAAGCGACGCCACGGGCATCAACAGCACGGCGACCGGGATGGCCAGCGTCGCCACGGGCAGCAACAGCACGGCGACCGGGGCGTTCAGCGACGCCACGGCCACCAACAGCACGGCGACCGGGGCGTTAAGCGAGGCCACGGGCACCAGCAGCACGGCGACCGGGACGAACAGCGACGCCTTTGGCGACTGGAGCGTCGCCATGGGCGTCCGTTCGCGGGCCGTGGAGGAGGGTGCCATCGCCATCGGTGGCGAGATTGGGTAAGCCCCAGTCGCCTCCGGCGTCTTCGCCTGGGTCTGGGACACTGTCCGCGTCATCGCTGCTTGAGTCATCGCCCTCTTGTAAGTAACGCACATCGAAAGTAACGGTCTTCGCTTGCCCCGCGGGCTTGAGAGGGTTTGCGGTGCATCGGAACTGATACGTGATGTCGGCATCGACGCCAGGGGGAGGCAGGATGGGGATGAGAAGCCCTACGGGCCCGCCCGGTGTCCACCAC
>JACZTQ010000021.1 GCA_022573605.1 Pseudomonadota bacterium
AACGCGGCCGTCACGGCCCCGGCTACAAGCAGAAGGATCGTCGATGTTTTGGGCATTATTTATCTTCCCGCGTCATGATCTTAAATAGCTGCAAAGCCGCCCCGGCCAGCGTCACGACAATCCCCACTTCTTTTGACCTGGGTAGGCGCTTGGCTTTGCGCTTTGACTTCCCGCCGACGCTTAACTTAACGTCCAACTTCGCGCCTCACCTTCTCATCCTGGGTCAATGGCGATTTGCTGAACTGGCAGTTGATCTCATTCGCCGCCGTCGCATTTACGCCGTCCTCGTTTTCGACCTCGAAGGTCACGATCCCGATGTTAGAAAGCTGGGCAATCGTGCCGCCCGGAACCGTCCGGGCGTCCGGCCGATTCCCGTTGATGATTATCAGCAACTGCTCGCCCGAATTGTTGATGATGTCGACGTTATCCAGGGGCGCGTATTTCTGTGACCTGGGAAACCGGCCATTCAGGTTGATGCGCTCACTTGCCCCCGCCGCGATCACGCCGGGGGTGTAGTCGGTGGCCATGTCGTGGATGCGAAACCGCGCCGCGGCGAAACTCCCGAACATGCCGAAACCCGCGATCATCATCACCGGGGTCCCGACCAGCGCCGCAAATTCGGTGACGAGCTGGAGAGTTCTGGTCGCTCGGTTCACTCTCGCGACTGCCTCCGTCGCTGAAAGGGATCGGCTGCGGGCATCCGCTCCTGCCTGGTTCAGCCAAGGGATCAGCTTTCTGTCTGCACCGGCATCCCCCCGGATGCAAGTGTCGTTTCGTTGTTGCTGACGGGCAAACCTGTTGAGGCTCCACAGCCAGAGCAATTTCCAGCCAAATGAATTCATTTGGCGGCGCGGGTTTGCGTGAAAACAAAAAGACAGCGCCTCCGGCCGGATTCCATCGGCTCGGACAAGGCTCTGGCGAAGGCTGGGGCAGCGGGCCGGCTTCGTGGAGTGGATCAAACTCTGATCTCGGGCCCGTGGCCGGCGCCCATGATCTTGCCGATGCGGCCCCGGTTGACCAGATGCAACCGCCGGGGGTTGTTCTCTTGACCGTGGTGGTGTCCGTCCCGCAGATTGGTGCCCGCAGATCGTAAACGCTTAGTCAGGCCACTCAACGGGGAACCTGCCGCAGATGACCACCGAGACGCTGGAACCTGTCGAGCTGAGCATCGTCGTGCCGATGCTGAACGAGAGCGCGGTGCTGGAGCGGTTCTTCGCCCGCCTGGTGCCGGTGCTGGAGGGCGTGACCGAGCGCTACGAGATCCTCTGCATCGACGACGGAAGCACCGACGATACCTTCCGGCGGCTGGAGACCTACCGGGCTTTGAACCCGCGCATCCGGCTGATCGGGCTGTCGCGCAATTTCGGCAAGGAGAACGCCCTCAGCGCCGGGCTCGATTTTGCCACCGGGCTGGCGGTGATCCCGATGGACGCCGATCTGCAGGACCCGCCCGAGGTGGTGCCCGAGATGGTGGCGAAGTGGCGCGAGGGCTACGACGTGGTGCTGGCCAAACGCGCCAGCCGCGAGGGCGAGAGCTGGCTCAAGCGCACCACCGCCCGGGCCTTCTACCGCCTGATCGGGCGGCTCAGCCAGGTCGATATCCCGGAGAACGTGGGCGATTTCCGGCTGATGGACCGGCGCGTGGTCGAGGTGCTGGCGAGCTTGCCGGAACGCTCGCGCTTCATGAAGGGCGTCTTCGCCTGGCTCGGTTTTCGCCAGGCGGTGGTCGAATACGCCCGCCAACCGCGCGCCGCGGGAACCGCGAAGCAGAACTGGCCGCGCCTGTTCGCGCTGGCGATCGACGGCATCGTCTCGTTCACGGCCGCGCCGCTGAAGGTCTGGAGCTATATCGGTTTTGCCGTCGCCGCCCTCGCCGGCGCCTACGGCCTGTTCATCATCCTGCGCACGATGTTCTTCGGCGTCGATGTCCCCGGCTACGCCTCGCTGCTGGTGGTGACCCTGTTCATGAACGGACTGGTGCTGATCGGGCTCGGCGTGCTGGGCGAATACATGGCCCGCATCTTCACCGAGGTGAAGCGCCGCCCAGTCTATGTCATCGCCGCCCATGCCGGGGTCGAGGCGCTGGCGGGGCGGAGCTTCGCCACCCGGCGTCTAACGCTTGAGCGCCCAGAACTTCAGCAGCAGGAAGGTGATGCCGGGCACGGTGAAGATGACGATCACCAGCGCCAGCCAGTAGGGGCGGGCGAAGACTGAGGTCACCAGCCAGACGATCGACTGGTTGAGCCCCAGCCCCGACACCGCCACCACCGCGAAGCGGACAAACGTCCCGCCGTCGGCGGTGCTGTCCGGGAAGGTCAGCCGGGTCTGGCCGAGGAACGAGACCCCCAGCGCGCAGCCGAAGGCGATCAGGTTGGCCCAGAGCGGCCCCATGCCGACGCCTTCGTGCAGCCCCAGACCCGCACCGACATGCACGGCGGTGGCAAGGATGCCGACGAAGCCGAAGCGGGAGAGTTGTCTGAACGCGGCCATCCCGTCACCGTCGCCGCGCGATACACAGGATCGAGACGCCAAACGGCAGCGAGACATGTCTCAGCGCGAAACGCTCGGCGGCGAATATGCGCCCGAGCACGGCGTTCAGGAACGGCGGCGGCATGTCGTCATCCGGCTTGTCGGCGATGCCCGCAAGCTTCTTTAAGAACCGGATACCGACGATCAGGGGAAACAGGATGGTGTTGAAATGGCTGCATTTCTCCACCACCAACCCGGCCTCTTCGGCCAGTTTTTGCACTGCGGGGCGGGTGTAGCGGCGCTTGTGGTGGTGGCGTTCGTCGTGGATCGACCAGAGCCACGGGTAGACCGGCACGGTCAGGATCAGCCGCGCCCCCGGCCGCAGCAGTTTCGCCAGCGCCTGGACCGACTCCAGGTCGGCCTCGATGTGCTCGATGACGTCGAGGGCGGCGATCAGATCGAACGAGTCCGGCTCGAAGCCGATATCGCCGGGCAATTTGCCGGGCTGGACCTCGAACCCGCCTCTCGCCGAGGCGATTCGGCGGGCGTCCTCATCCATCTCGAAGGCGTCTAGCCGGCCGAATTCCGACAGCATCGCGAGGTTCCCGCCGGGGCCGCAGCCGGCTTCGAGAACCCGGGCGTCCGGCGGCAGCCGCAGCGCGGCGATCTGGTCCTGGAGGATCCGCCGGCGGGCGACAAACCACCAATGCTTGTGGTCCTGTTCCGCCATGCGCAAATAGACACTCTTATCCATTGCGGCTCCTCGTCGGGTCTGGGCCGCCGTCCGCGCGGGCGGGATGACGCATGAGGCGCAATCCGGCCGGACGAGGCGAACCGCAGCTTAGCATACCCTTGACCCTGTTCAACCGATTGGAATTCGAACCGACCCACTACTCGGTCACGAGGCATTGCCCGGAACAGCGCCCTTGCCGACTCGCGGGCAATCGAGTGCCGGTGTGGGGCGCGACGAGGGAAGTCAGCCCGGCCTGCCCCGCTCGCCAAAATTTGATCGCGATGGTCGGGGTCGCCTGCATCCGGGTGGTTTGGCCCCGGCCCGGGGGTGTCATATGGCTGTTCGGGCTGGATTCAACCAGTCAGCGGGCCTGAATGGCATCACGCCGCCAAGGCCCGGCTGCTCCCGATCCCGTGATCGATGCGGAGGGCGGCTCGCCAGGGGATGACCGGGGCGCGAAGTGATCGCGGGTGCGCTGGACATCCGCTATGGAGAGGCCACTATCGAACCATGGGCCTGCCTGCTTTGAATGACAATCTGGAAGACACCGAACTGGCGCTGATGGTGCTCAACGCCAGGCGTGCGGCCGAGTTCCTGAAAGCTCTCGGACATGAGGGGCGGCTGATGATCCTGTGCCATCTGGCCTCGGGAGAGCGCTCGGTGACCGAGCTCGAGCGGCTCTTGTCGCAGCGCCAGGCGGCGGTCAGCCAGCAGCTTGCCCGGTTGCGCCTGGAACGGCTGGTGGTCAGCCGGCGTGACGGCAAGACGATCTATTACCGCCTGGCCGACGGCCGCACCCGGCAGATGATCGAGATCATCCATGAGATGTTCTGTGCCGAGGCGGATCCGGGGGATTGACCGGTCCGGTCCGGATCAGAGGCTCCAGTAACTGAGGTCGGGGCGGATCTCGGACGGGGCGAAGGCCGATTTCAGATCGACGAACACCCCACCCTCGCGGAGCATCGCCAACAGCCCCTCACGGTCGTCGAGATAGGCCGAATGGCTGACCGCGAGGATCAGCGCATCGAGATCGCGAAAAGTGTCGAGCCGGTTCATCTCGATGCCGAATTCGCGGCGCACATCGTCCGGATCGGCCTGCGGATCGTGGATCAGGGGCTCAACGCCGAAGCCGCGCAACTCGCGCACGATATCGGGCGTGCGCGAGTTGCGCAGATCGGGCACGTTCTCCTTGAAGGTCAGCCCCAGCAGGCCGACCCGCGCAGTTCCCTGGTTGATCCCGGCCGCCGCCATCAGCTTGATGGTCTTCCTGGCGACGAAGGTGCCCATGTCGTCGTTGATCTGCCGCCCGGCGAGAATCACCTGCGGGCGGTAGCCGACCGCCTCGGCCTTGGCGGTCAGGTAGTAGGGGTCGACGCCGATGCAGTGCCCGCCGACCAGGCCCGGCGTGAACGGCAGGAAGTTCCACTTGGTTCCGGCCGCATCGAGCACGTCGCGGGTGCGCAGCCCGAGCCGCTCGAAGATCAGCGCCAGCTCGTTCATCAGCGCGATGTTGATGTCGCGCTGGGTGTTCTCGATCACCTTCGCCGCCTCGGCGACGCGGATCGAGGTGGCCTCGAACACGCCCGCCGGGACGATCGCCGAATAGGCGGCGGCGACCCGGCGCAGGGTAGCCTCGTCCTGGCCCGAGACGACCTTGACGATGTTCTCCAGCCGGTGCTCCCGGTCGCCGGGATTGATCCGCTCCGGGCTGTAGCCGAGGGCAAAATCGGCGCCGCAGGTCAGCCCCGAGGCGGCTTCCAGCGCCGGTCCGCAGACCTCCTCGGTGGCGCCGGGAAAAACCGTGGATTCGAACACCACCAGCGATCCCGGCGACAGCCGCGGGCCGATGATCGCGCAGGCCGAACGCAGCGGCCCCAGATCGGGCCGTTTCTGTTCGTCCACCGGGGTCGGCACCGTGACGACGAAAAAGGAGGTGTTCGCCAGCCCGGCCGGATCGGTGGTGAAGCGGATGCCGCTGGCGGCGATATCCTCGCCGGAGACCTCCCCGGTCCAGTCCTCGCCGCGCTCGAGCGCTTCGATCCGGCGCGCCGAGATGTCGAAGCCGACGACCCGGCCCGCCTGCCGGGCGAAAGCGACGGCGACAGGCAGACCCACATAGCCCAGCCCGATGACGGCGATATTTTCGGATATCATCTTGCGATATGCCTCCCCAAGGGCGGTCCGGGCGCCGGGCATCAGAGTTGTCGAAATAGTCTGGTTCCACAACAACAGTTACCAGAATATTAAAGCTGATTGCGGTCGATCCGATTCACGCTTTGTTTTCCATAATTCACGATTTTTAGATTTCCTTTGTTTTTCAATATGTTATACCAAGTTGCGCGAAGCGTGACTCATCCACAACCTTGTCATTGCCGGGCTTGACCCGGCAATCCAGCCTTTGGATCAACCGGTTGAAGACTGGATGCCCGGGTCAAGCCCGAGCATGACTTGGGTTGGGATCGGCGCAACGCTCCCCTCAACCCCGGTCCAGCCAGGCCTTCAGACCCGAGACGCTCTTGATCAGCAGCGAGCGGCCCGTGCGTTCGATCAGCCCGGCATCCTTCAGCTTCGACATGTCCCGGCCGATCGCCTCGCGCTGCGAGAACAGCAGGGTGGCGAATTCCTGCTGGGTCGGCAGCGGCTCGATCCGGGCGGTGTCGTCGCCGGTCATGCCGGCCTCGGCCAGGCGCAGCAACTCGGCGACCAGGCGGTGCCCGGCATCCTGGGTGGTCACCGCGGTCATCCGGGTCGAGAGGTGGCGGATGCGATCGACGAGATAGAGGATGAAGGCGCGAGTGACGCCGCGGTGGCTGTACAGCACCTTGTTGAAGTTCGCCGCCGACATGCGGGCGATGCGCACATCCTCGACGGCGATCACATTGGTCGAGCGCGGCTGGCCGTCGATGGCGGCAAAGATGCCGAAGGCGTCGCCGGCCGGCATATCGGACATCAGAACTTCCCTGCCGCTGTCGGCATAGGTCGCGGCGCGGGCGCGGCCCGACAGGATAAAGAACACGTCGTCGTCGGTCTCGTCCTCGCCGACGATCAGCGCGCGGGCGGGATAGGTCGCCTCGGTCCAGTATCTGGCCAGTTCGGCACGGCCATCGGGGCCGCAGGCATGCAGCGTGCTTCCCTCGGGAAACCTGTCGGTGCTGTCCTTCACCATCGGCGCGGTCTCTCCCACGCGACAGAAGGCTTGATGGCGACCGGCGCCGATCAAGCCAAACTGCCGTGAGCTTGAAATTTCCCACCCTAATCTCATGACCCGGCGCCCGGCGCCGGGTCAGTCGCTGTCAGGGACCTCACGCTATAATAAGCAGATATGTGACAATCGTCACAGCCCAATAATCGGTGGCCGCGCTAGCTTTTTTCAAGGCATGGGAAACGCTGCGGTTCCGGCCCCCCGGGGAATCGCGCCGTTTCCGGAAGCCGTTAGAGAGAGTGCGTGGCGTTCCGGGTCTTCGTAGCGTTGGCGGGCGGCCTTCTCCGGGGGCCGCCCGCATTGCTTGCCGACCGGCGCTCAGCTCAGCGTTTTCAGGTCGATATCCGGGTCGGCCACGGCGGTGGAATCGGGCGAAAACCCCGCCTCGATCCAGCGTTTGCCCCGCATGTAGGCTTTCGGGTCGCTGATCGCATCGACGGCCAGCAGGGTGTCGCCGCGGAAATACCAGATCGACTGGCCGCCGGGCCGGTGGCCGGGGCGAATCACCGTGGCGTCGTAGCCGGTGTTGAGCCCGGCGATTTGCAGCCGGGCGTCGTACTGGTCGGACCAGAACCAGGGGTAGGGCAGATAATCGTCCTGCGATCCCATGATCGCCCTGGCGGCATGCTCGGCCTGGTCGATGGCGTTCTGCACCGATTCGAGCCGGATGCGGTTGCCCTTGTAGGGGAACGAGGCGCAGTCGCCGGCGGCATAGATCGCCGGGTCCGAGGTGCGGCAGTGGCGATCGACGGCGATGCCGTTCTCCAGCGCCAATCCGGCGGCCTCGGCCAGGCGGGTGTCGGGGGTGATGCCGATGCCGACGATGGCGAAGTCGAGCTCGAGGCGCTCGCCGGTCGAGAGCACGGCGCCCGCCACCCGCCCGCCGCCGGTCAGGCGTTCCAACCCGGTCGATTCGCGGATCTCGACGCCGTGGCCGAGGTGCAGGTCGCGCAGGAAATCCGAGGTCGCGGCCGAAGCGACGCGCTGGAGGATGCGCGGCGCCAGCTCGATCAGCGTGACCTCCAGCCCCTTCAGCGCGCAGACCGCCGCCGCCTCCAGCCCGATATAGCCGCCGCCGACGATCAGCACCCGGCGCCCGGCCGCCACCTCGGGCGCCATAGTGTCGACATCGCCCAGCGTGCGCACCGGGTAGACGCCCGCCAGCGCGCCGCCGATCGCGGCCGGCAGCAGCCGGGGCCGGGCGCCGGTGGTCAGGGCCAGGGAATCGTAAGCAATGCGGCGGGCGCCGGTCACCACCTCGCGCGCGGCGCGGTCTATGGCGGTCACCGGGGTGGCGGTGACCAGTTCGATGTCGTGATCGTCATAGAAGCTGGCGGGCTTGAGGTAGAGCCGCTCCACCGCCATCTCGCCGAGCAGATACTTCTTCGACAGCGGCGGGCGCTGATAGGGCGGTGCCGGCTCGTCGCCGATCAGCGTCACGGCGCCGGCAAAACCGTCGTTGCGCAGCCTCGCCACCAGCGCGGCGCCGGCCTGGCCGCCGCCCACCACAACAACCCTGTGCGCCATCTCGCCTCCCGGTCCCGCGCGAATCCCGCGCACAGTCGGGAATGCGCGCGGCGATGGCAATGAAATTCGGGCCGCCGCGTGCGCGCAATCCATCATTGCACCCGGCGGCGGCGGACAATCATGTCCGCCCTACCAGGCAACGCGGCGCCGCACGGGTTGGGCGGAGATGATTGTCCACCCGTCTGCCCGGCCAGCCAACGGCGCGCAATGTCGTCGCGCCGGATGCGAAACGAGTCGTTCTGCAGGGCCGGGATTCGCTTCAGCTTGCGGTCAGCAGCGGGGTTTTCTTCTGCGACAGGCGGGGGCGATCCGGCGGCTGGATCTCCAAGCTGATCTTGCCCTCGGTGACCCCCACCCGCACCCAGCCGCCCTTGGCCAGCTTGCCGAACAGCAGCTCCTCGGCCAGCGGCTTCTTGATATGCTCCTGGATTATCCGGGCCAGCGGGCGCGCGCCCATGGCGTCGTCAAAGCCGAGATCGGCCAGCAATTCGGCGGCGGGCGCGGTCAACTCGATCGACACGTCGCGCTCGAGAAGCTGCGCCTCGAGCTGGAGGATGAATTTCTCGACCACCTGCAGGATCACCTCGCGCGGCAGCGAGGCGAACGAGATCACCGCATCCAGGCGGTTGCGGAATTCCGGCGTGAAGATGCGCTCGATCGCCGCCAGGTCCTCGCCCTCGCGCCGGCCGCGGCCGAACCCGATGGCGGCCTTGGCCTGTTCCTGGGCGCCGGCATTGGTGGTCATGATCAGGATCACGTTGCGGAAGTTGACCTGCTTGCCGTTGTGGTCGGTCAGCCTGCCGTGGTCCATGATCTGCAACAGGATGTTGAACACATCCGGATGCGCCTTCTCGATCTCGTCCAGCAGCAGAACGCAGTGGGGATCCTTGTCGACCCCGTCGGTCAGCAGCCCGCCCTGGTCGAATCCGACATAGCCCGGCGGCGCGCCGATCAACCGGCTGACCGAGTGCTTCTCCATGTATTCCGACATGTCGAAGCGCAGCATCTCGACCGCCATGCACGAGGCAAGCTGCTTGGCGACCTCGGTCTTGCCGACGCCGGTGGGTCCGGCGAACAGGTAGCAGCCGATCGGTTTCTCCGGCTCGCGCAGCCCGGCCCGGCTGAGCTTGATTGCCGAGGCCAGCGCCGAGATCGCCGGACCCTGCCCGAAAACGACCCGCTTCAGGTTGATCTCGAGCTCGCGCAGGGTCTCGGCATCGTTCTTCGAGACGGTTTTCGGCGGAATCCGGGCGATCTTCGAGACCACCATCTCGATCTCCTTCGGGGTGATGGTCTTGCGCCGCTTGCTGGGGGGCAGCAGGTGCTGGGCGGCGCCGGCCTCGTCGATCACGTCGATGGCCTTGTCGGGCAGTTTGCGGTCGTTGATGTAGCGTGCCGCCAGATCGACCGCCGACTTGATCGCCTCGGCGGTGTATCTGACCTCGTGATGGTCCTCGAAGTAGGGCTTCAGCCCCTTCAGTATCTTGATGGTATCGTCGATCGACGGCTCCTTGATGTCGATCTTCTGGAACCGGCGGCTCAGCGCGCGGTCCTTCTCGAAGTGCTGGCGGAACTCGTTATAGGTGGTCGAGCCCATGCAACGCAGCGTGCCCGACTGCAACGCCGGCTTCAGCAGGTTCGAGGCGTCCATGGCGCCGCCGGTGGTGGCGCCGGCGCCGATCACCGTGTGAATCTCGTCGATGAAGAGGATTGCGTCCGGGTGTTCCTCCAGCTCGCTGATCACCGCCTTCAGCCGTTCCTCGAAATCGCCGCGGTAGCGCGTGCCGGCCAGCAGCGTGCCCATGTCGAGCGAGAAGATGGTCGCGCCGGACAGCACCTCGGGCACCTCCGCATCGACGATCTTCTTTGCCAGCCCCTCGGCGATGGCGGTCTTGCCGACGCCGGAATCGCCCACCAGCAACGGGTTGTTCTTGCGCCGGCGGCACAGCACCTGGATGCAACGCTCGATCTCCGGCTCGCGCCCGATCAGCGGATCGATCCGGCCGGCGCGAGCCTTGGCGTTGAGATCGACGCAGAATTTGCCGAGGCTGGTCTGCTCCGCCTTGCCGTCCTCGCCGCGAATCTTCTCGGTCGATTCGGGGTCCTCGGCGCCGCGCACCTGCCGGGACTCGCCGAAAGCCGGGTCCTTGGCGACGCCGTGGCTGAGATAGTTGACCGCATCGTAGCGGGTCATGTCCTGCTCCTGCAGGAAGAAGGCGGCGTGGCTTTCGCGCTCGTTGAAGATCGCGACCAGCACATTGGCGCCGGTGACCTCGGAGCGGCCCGAGCTTTGCACATGGATGGCGGCGCGCTGGATGACGCGCTGGAATCCGGTCGAGGGCGCCGCCTCGGAGTCGTCGGAATCGAACACCAGGGTATCGAGCTCGGAATCGATGAAACGGGTCAGGCTGGTGCGCAACTCACCCAGATCGACCGAACAGGCGCGCATCACCCGGGTGGCGTCGGGCTCGTCCACCAGGGCCAGCAGGAGATGCTCCAGCGTCGCCAACTCGTGCCGCCGCGCGTTGGCAAAGCCGATCGCGCGATGGATCGCGTCTTCCAGCGTTGCGGTCAGTGACGGCATCAACCTCTCCTTTGCCCCACGGTGGACTGCGGACCTTCCTTGCCGGTCCCGTTTGCCGCCCTCGGTGAGTCTATCGTGCGCCCGAGGCGCCATGATGGCAACCGGTTCGGCTACCCTACACCACCAATTCTTATCTTGGGGTTGTCGCTCGCCGGATCAAGCAAAGATGTGCCCGACGGTGTCAAATCAGAGTCAGTGTCTGTTGCAAATGCCACAACCGCGGCTTTTGGGCCGGGCGCTCACTCCTTCTCCATGGTGCATTGCAGCGGGTGCTGATTCGACCGCGCGCAGTCCATCACCTGGGTCACCTTGGTCTCGGCGATCTCGAAGGGATAGACCCCGACCACCGCGAGGCCCTTGTTGTGCACCGTCAGCATGATATCGACGGCAGGCTCCTGGCCCTTGCTGAAGAACCGCTGCAAGACGTAGACGACAAACTCCATCGGCGTGTAATCGTCGTTCAGCAACAACACCTTGTAGAGCGATGGCCGCTTCGTCCGGGTCTTTGTTCTGGTCTTGGTCTGGGTGCCCGCACCGCCATCGCCATCGCCGCCGTTCAGGCGGCGCTCGTCTTCGTCGCCACCCGCCCGGGGACGGCCCGGACGGGGGAGGCATGGCTTGGGGAAGTTGGAGGGGCCCGTTGTCATCTCGCTCGTGCTGCCAATTCGCGGTCAGGCGGTCAGGTCGTTCGCGCGCTGTCGCGCATAGTATGTCGAATATATTGGAAAGCGGAAAAGAGAAAAGGGGGCCCGAGCCCCCTTTTCCGGCGTCGGGCCCCGCGGCGGGATCAGACGCGGGCGTCCTTGACGATCTCGACCGCCGCGGTGAAGCGGGCGTTCAGCGGAGCGAAGGCTTCCTTCGCAGCCGCGGCATAGATCTCGTTCAGCCTGGTCGCCTCGGCGACGAAGCCCTCGATCGAGGTCTTGCCGAACTCGGTCTGCATCTCGACGAACTCGGCGGCCGATTTGCAGGCGGTCAGTTGCTGGGCGGCAGCGACGCTGTCCTGGTAGGCTTTCTTCGAGTAGGCGGCGATCTCGGCGCCCATGCTCTCGGCCGCCTTGGTGGCGATTTTCGAAGACGTGACAACGGCTTCGACATTATTCTGGCCGAAGGCAGCGGCGTTCTCGATGCCCTTGGTCATCTTCTCGACACCCTCTTCCATGGTCTTCCGGGTCTCGACGGCGATCTCTTCGACGTTGTTGGTGGCGGGCTTGGTGGCGGGTTTGCTCATCGGGGGGCTCCTAGGTATTTGGGGGGCAACGGCCGCGCAGGGGCGGCGGGTTCTCTGGCCGGGAATATGGTGATACTGTTGCACTGCGTCAACGATTTTTTTGTGCACTGCACCAAAAAAATATTGAAACCGGATATTGATACCGGGCCAGCGTTAACAAAAAATAAGAATATTATGATTATCAAATGAATCACAATCTGTTACGCTGACTTTCGAACACCGAGATCGATCAGGCGGCGGGAACACGCCGCATTCGAGCAGGCAAATTGTTGAGGTGGGCAGCGATGCGAATCGCCGGGCGGTGCATCCGGACTCTGGTCGTTTTTGCGGCAGTTCTGCTGGCAGGCGCCGGTGGGCGCCCTGCGGTCGCGGCGCAGTACGCGGCGATCGTGATGGACATGCGCGACGGCACCGTGCTCTACCAATCCCACGCCGACCGGCGCCAGTCGCCGGCCTCGCTGACCAAGATGATGACCCTCTATCTCGCCTTCGAAGCGGTGCAGAACGGGCAGCTCGGGATCGATCAGAGGGTTCGCATCTCGCGCCACGCCGCCCGGCAGCCGGCCTCGAAGCTCTATCTCAAGGCGGGGCAGCGGGTCAGCATCCGCAGCCTGATCCGGGCCTCGGCGATCAAGTCGGCCAACGACGCCGCCGTGGCCCTGGCCGAAGCAATCTCCGGGTCCGAGAAGGCGTTTGCCCGGCTGATGACCGCCCGGGCGCGCCAACTCGGCATGACCAACACCACGTTTCGCAACGCCACCGGCCTGACCGCCCGCGGGCATCTCTCGACGGCGCGCGACATGGCCATTCTCGGGCGCCATCTGTTCTTCGACTTCCCGCAATACTACAACCTGTTCAGCCGCAAGACGACGCATGCGGCGGGCCGGCGGATCTCGGCCCACAACCGGCTGCTGATCTCGTACCGCGGCGCCGACGGCATCAAGACCGGCTACACCCGCGCGGCGGGCTACACCCTGGTCGCTTCGGCGAGACGCGGCGGCAAGCGGATCATCGCGGCGCTGCTTGGCGGCAAATCGTCACGCTGGCGCTACGCCAGGATGGCCAACCTCCTCGACAAGGGCTTCGCGCGGGCCGCGACCAGGGTGGCGCTGGTGCCGCCGCAGGCCCGGCAGTTGGCTGTCGCCCGGGCCCCGTTGCCGCCGGCCAAGCCGGGCGCGCCGGCCACCGGGATCGAGGTGCTGGCGCGAATGCTCGGCTCCCGGGCGATGGCGGCGACGCCGCCGTCGAATTCCCGGCTGGCGCCGCTCTATACGGTGACGCCGCCGATGCGGCCGGCGCCGCCGGGGCGCGATGCCACCGGACCCGAAACCGGGCCCGAAGCCGGACCCGCAACCGTGAACAACGCCGCCCCGATGCCGGTTCCCCCGCCGCGGCCCGGCCGGGTGGTGCAACTGGGTGAGTCTGAAAACCGCAGGATTGAATTTGCCCGGGTGAGCGAAATCGCCCCGGGCGATGTCGGGACGCTTGCCAGTGCGGCTCCGGTGATCGACCAGAGCCGGAGCCGCAAAGGCGCCGCGTTCTACCGGGCGCCGCTCCCCGGCATGGCGCCGAGCGCCGCCTGCCGGACGCTGGAGGCCGGCGGCGGCGCTTGCGTCACCCTGGCGCAGGTTCCGCCGCTGTAGAGCCACTCGGTTTGCGCCCGGCACCGGCGGACAATCATGTCCGCCCTACCAGACCCGG
The DNA here is from genome assembly GCA_022573605.1 of Pseudomonadota bacterium. GTDB lineage: Bacteria > Pseudomonadota > Alphaproteobacteria > Rhodobacterales > Rhodobacteraceae > Thermohalobaculum. The sequence continues at coordinate 13,448 of JACZTQ010000021.1, forward strand.
CGGACAATCATGTCCGCCCTGCTTGCCCCGCCGGGCGCCCCGCCTGCCGGCTCAACTCCTGCCGATCGAGACATAGCTGAAGCCTGCCGCGCGCACCTCGGCGGGCAGGTAGACGTTGCGCAGATCGACGATCAGGTCGCCCTTCATCGCCGCCCGGATGCGCCCGAAATCGAGCGCCCGGAACTCGTTCCACTCGGTGATCAGGACCAGGATATCGGCGCTCTCGGCCGCTTCGTAGGGACCGCCGGCCCAGCTTGCCTCGCCGAGCAGCGCCTCGCCCTCCTTGCGGCCCTGGGGATCGCAGAGCACGATCTCGGCCCCGGCCTCGCGCAGGGCCGGCACGATCACCAGGCTGGGCGCCTCGCGCATGTCGTCGGTGTTGGGCTTGAAGGTGACCCCCAGAACCGCGATGCGCTTGCCCGCGACCGAGCCGCCGGCGGCGGCGATGATCTTGCCCGCCATCGCCCGCTTGCGCGCCTCGTTGGCCTCGACCACGGTCGAGACGATCCGCACCGGGCTGTCATGGGCGCGCGCGGTCTCCACCAGCGCCAGCGTGTCCTTGGGAAAGCACGACCCGCCATAGCCCGGTCCGGCGTGCAGGAACTTCGGCCCGATCCGCCGGTCGAGCCCGATGCCCCTGGCGACGCTCTGGACATCCGCCCCGACCTTCTCGCACAGATCGGCGATCTCGTTGATGAAGGTGATCTTGGTGGCGAGGAAGGCGTTGGCGGCGTATTTGATCATCTCGGCCGATTCCAGCCCGGTCTGGATGATCGGCGTCTCGCGCAGGAACAGCGGCCGGTAGACCTCGGCGATCACCGCCCGGGCGCGGTCGCTTTCCAGCCCGACGACGATGCGGTCGGGGCGCATGAAATCCTCGATCGCGGCGCCCTCGCGGAGGAATTCCGGGTTCGAGACGACATCGAAATCCGCCTCCGGCCGGGCCGCGCGGATGCGCCGCGCCACTTCGCGATTGGTGCCGACCGGCACCGTCGATTTGGTGATCACGACCAGGTAGTCGTCGATCTGGGCGGCGATTGCCTCGGCTGCCGCATAGACATAACTCAGATCCGCATGGCCGTCGCCGCGCCGGGCCGGGGTGCCGACCGAGATGAAAACCGCCTCGGCGTCCTTCATGCCCGCGGCCAGGTCGGTCGAGAAGGTCAGCCGGCCGGCGGCGATGTTCTTGCGCATCAAGGCCTCGAGCCCGGGCTCGTAGATCGGCACTTCGCCGCGGTCGAGCCGGGCGATTTTTTCTCCATCACGGTCGATACACACGACCTGGTGCCCGAAATCCGAGAAACAGACCCCGGAGACGAGGCCGACATAGCCGGTGCCGATCATCGCGATGCGCATGGCGCCATCCTTGTCCGATGTTGCCGGGTCAGGTCAAGCAGGGATGCCCAACTTCTGGCCCAACCCCCGGTAGATTCAATGCTTTTAACAGCTCGCGCACTTCCTGGCGGGCGGCGACATGGCTCATGGTCAGGGGGATCGGGCCGTCCTTGTCCAGATCCAGCAGCGTCAGCCCGGTCAGGAACAGCTCGCGAAAGATCACCCGTTCGGAGAATCCCGGCACGATGCGAAAGCCGATCCGCTGCGAGAGCTCCGCCATCACCGTGCCGACGCGGCGCTTGTTGCGCGAGTCCAGCATCGCCATGCGGTTGCGCAGCACCACCCAGTCGATCGGGCTCTCGCGCCGGGCGGCGCGGCGCTGGCGGGCGGACCAGACCAGCTCGGCATAGATCGACGGCCCCTTGACCTTGCCGGTCACCGGATCGACCCGGCCCAGCAGGTCGAAATCGATCAGGCTGTCGTTGATCGGGGTGATCAGGGTGTCGGCGGCGGCATGGGCGGCCTCGGACAACGCCGTCACCGCGCCCGGGGTGTCGATGACGATGAAATCGCAGTCGCGCGACAGCTCGGCGACGGCCTCGGCGAGGCGGCCGTGATCCGCCGCCGCGGCCTCGCCGCGCAAGGCCGCGCTGCTCGCGGTGACGCGGAGCCGGCGCGGCATGAGCAGGGCGGCGCCGCTGCGCTTGGCGTGGGCCTCGCGGTTGTCGAGATAGCGGAACAGGCTCTGCTGGCGCAGGTCGAGGTCGAGCGCGCCGACCCGGTGGCCGGCCCCGGCCAGGGCGACGAAAAGCTGCATCGCCGTGGTCGACTTGCCCGAGCCGCCCTTCTCGTTGCCGAGAACGATGACATGCGCGCGATCACCCATCGGCCGGCCCGCTCCCGCTCATCGCCAGACAAAAAGCGCGCCCGTGCGGACGCGCTTTATCACCGCCTGTGGCCCACGGGCCGGGGTTCAGAAGCCGAAGCCTTGGAACTTCTTCTTGAACTTCGACACCCGGCCGCCGGTGTCCATCAGGCGCTGGGCGCCGCCGGTCCAGGCCGGGTGCGCGCTGGGGTCGATGTCGAGCTGGAGGGTGTCGCCCTTCTTGCCCCAGGCCGAGCGCATCGGGATCTCGGTGCCGTCCGTCGTCTTCACCGTGATCTCGTGATATTCGGGGTGGATATCGGCTTTCATCGCGGGGCTCCTTGGCGCCGGTCCGGCGGCGGCCTGATGGGAAAACTTGGCGCTGTATAGTGGAAGCCCCGGCCCGGAGCAAGCCTGCAATCGCGGCCCTTCGGCCAAATCCGACGGGCCTGATTTGGGCCCGATTTGGGCCCGATTTGGGCCCGACATGGGCCCGACACGGGCCCGACATGGGCCCGACATGGGCCTGCTACGGGGATGCTTTTGGGGGGGGGCGTCAGTCGAACCGGTAGAACGCCTCGTAGATCGGGCCGAGCGTCTCCTCGTGGAACAGCGACGAGATCGAGGTGTCGTTGCCGACGTTGAGCACCGCCTGGGCGAACATCGGCGCGATCGACACCACCCGGATGTTTTTCGCCGACGTCACCGCCTTGGTCGGATCGATCGAGTCGGTGATCACCAGGCTCGCCAGCGACGAGGAAGTGATGCGCTCGATCGCCGGGTCGGAAAGCACGCCGTGGCTGATATAGGCATGGACCTCGCGCGCGCCCTCCTGCTTCAGCAGTTCCACCGCCTTGCACAGCGTCCCCGCGGTGTCGCAGATATCGTCGACCAGCACACAGGTGCGGCCGGCCACGTCGCCGATCACCGTCATGCTCTCGACCTCGCCCGGCCCCCCCCGGCGCTTGTCGACGATCGCCAGGTCGGCGCCGATGCGCTTGGCCAGGTCGCGGGCGCGGATCACGCCGCCGACATCGGGCGAGACCACGGTCAGGTCGTCACGGTTGGCCATGTGGTGCTTGAGGTCGAGGGCGAACACCGGCGAGGCGAACAGGTTGTCGGTCGGGATGTCGAAGAAGCCCTGGATCTGGCCGGCGTGCAGATCCATCGTCAGCACCCGATCGACCCCGGCCTTGGTGATCAGGTTGGCCACCAGCTTGGCCGAGATCGGCGTGCGCGCGGCGCTCTTGCGGTCCTGGCGGGCGTAGCCGAAATAGGGCATCACGGCGGTGATCCGCCGGGCCGAGGCGCGTTTCAGCGCGTCGGTGATGATCAGCAGTTCCATCAGGTTGTCGTTGGCCGGGTGCGAGGTCGGCTGGATGATGAAGACATCCTCGCCGCGCACGTTGTCGTAGATCTCGACGAAGATCTCCTTGTCGTTGAAGCGCTCGACCCGGGCCTTGGTCAGCTCGATCTTGTCGCGGCTGTAGACCGACATCAGCTTGGCGATCGCCTCGGCCAGCGGGCGGTTGGCGTTGCCCGAGATGATCTTCAGGTCGCCGTCGCTCTTCATGCTGTCCCCCCCCGGCCCCGCTTGGAGCGAGTCGGGCGCTTCTTAACAAGCCGCGCCGCCCTTGCAAAGCCGGCTTCGCGGTGCAGATAGTCCCCGGCAAACATAACCCGGCGACCACAATCGGGAGGCAATCGCCAATGGCACGCATCGACTACTACTTTTCCGTTCTCAGCCCGTTCAGCTATCTCGCCGGTCTCGGGCTCGAGGAGGTCGCGGCGCGCCGCGGCGCGACCATCGCCTACCGGCCGATGGACATCATGAAGCTGTTCTCCGAGACCGGCGGTATACCGGTGCCCAAGCGCCACCCCTCGCGGATCGCCTATCGCAGCCAGGAACTGCGGCGCATCTCGGCCCGGCGCGGGCTGGCCTTCAACCTCCAGCCGGCCCATTGGCCGACCGACCCGGCGCCGGCCTCGTGCGCGCTGATCGCGGTGGCCGGGGCCGGGGGCGATGCCGGCGCGCTGGCGCACGCCTATCTGCGCGCGGTCTGGGCCGAGCAGCGCGACATCGGCGAGGCGGCGGTGGTCGCGGCGATCCTGGGCGAGAACGGCCACGACGCGGCGGCGCTGGCCCCGGCGATGGCGGCGGCGGAGGCGACCTACCAGGCCAACACCGAGGCGGCCCTCGCCGCCGGGGTCTTCGGCGCGCCGTTCTACGTGGTCGGGGACGAGGTGTTCTGGGGCCAGGACCGGCTCGAGTATCTCGACGAGCATCTGGCCCGGGGCGTGGATTCGGGAGAGTAGGGTGGGTTCTGCGAACCCACCGTCACGGGTGGTATGATGAAGAATGGTGGGTTCGGAGAATTCAGCGTTGCCAATAATTCTGGCGTGACAAAAATATTTTTTGGAAGTGGAAATCACGCTTACGTTGATGGGATCAATTTTGGATTTAAAACGACCAGCCCGAATTCAGAGGTCCATGTTATAGGTGGTATCTGTGTTGAATCCTCTGATTCAAATTGCAGTTCTCCGAATGGAACTGTGATGGTTAGCGTTGGCCTGGACGCAGTAGGAGCCGTGGATATGGATTATGGCTCCGGTGATGTAACCGACCATAGATTCATCACGGATGGCACAGGAAATTCCGAGATGGTCCTTCCCAACGATTCCATCGGACCAGCCGAGATTGATTCAACAACGGGAATTTACGATTTTGGAGATGTAACGAGTCTTGAAATTCCAAATGGAAGCGGTCCAAATGTAAGTGTTGAAGGACAAATTGAAATAACTACGGACGCTTATACCTCAACCGGGTCAAGTGGAACAATCACCTTCTTTTCAAATGGAAGAATCCATTACGTGGTGACCACCACCGGACCTCCTTCAGATAATAGTATTGCCAAGTGGGACAGTGCTTTAAATCAATGGAGTATTGAAGCGGATGCGGGTGGAGGCGGGGATGATACGAATTCAATACGAACAATCACATGGGCTGGCCCAACTCTCCTGGCAACACGTCCACAGCAAACAGGATTTGACGGGATTGCAGGCAATTTTCAAAATGATGGATCGTCTATTTCAGTTCAATCAGCGGCATTTGACGACAGTGACGATGAATGTAGAGGTACAACATTCGATGTGCAAAGGGACACAGATACAACGGGAACAGTTACCTTCGACGTGGTTTGGTATTCCACTACGGCAACCTCCGGTAGTGTTCAGTGGTTCTTTTCTTGGGTGAATTATGCTGAAGGTGAAAGTTGGGATCAGCTTTTAACTCAAGAAAGCGCCGCCTCTGATGCCGTCCAAGGGACTGTAAATCAAGTAACTCGGACCAGTTGGACGGAAACGATGTCAAATCTTGGATGGGAAGCCGGTGATGCGATAACAGGGTTCATATGTCGTGATGGGGATGGATCGGCAGGGACCGACGATATGGTTGATGACGCCCAGATACTTACGTTCACAATCGGGATACCGAGACAATGAGAAAATTAATCGCCCTCATCCTTTGTCTGTTTTTAACTCCTGTCTATGGGGCGGGAAGTAAAGATTTTGCGACCGATCAGCAAGTGAATATGACCAATATATCATTGGCAAGCGGAGAGAATTTTACTATTGCCATATGGGTTTTAGCGGATACTTTGCCAAATCGTTTCGCATTTTCCATCGGGGCCGCCGCCACGAACCAGGGGCCGCATATAGGAAGTCATACTCAAGCCAATTGGAGATTTGGAATCTGGGGGGCCGGTCAAGCCGATGATGATACCGGCCATGAAACTAATGTTTGGCACTTTTTAATGGGTACTCATGACGGTACAGACGGCAGACTTTATATTGATGGAATTTTACGTGCAACGACAGCCATGGCATTTACAGGGACAGACGGAACGGGTCGTCTAGGAACGCTGAATAATTTAGCGAGTGATTGGGACGGGCGCCTTAGTAACCCTCGTGTATGGAGTAAAGCTTTAAACGCCAACGAAGCGCAGATAGCCTATAAATGTAGAAATCAGCCGGTTCAGAATTTGATTGGCCAGTGGAGTTTGATGAACGATAACGACAATTATGAAGATATATCGAGGCTTGGAAATGATGGGACTTGTTCAACTTGCCCGAATAATTCACAAGACGGACCGCCTTCCAGTTGGTGTCAAGATTAGGAGGATTATGAAGGTTCTGCTAATCCTGTGTTTATTCTCTCTCTCTGTTTTTGCTATTGACGGCAGTATTATTGAATCGAATCTCGATATCGCCGGAGGGTTCAGCGCTAATATTGAATCTAAGACAGCCGACTACACGATGCTTGTTACGGATCATGTTGTCCTGGCCAGCACAACCATAGCCGGGCTTACCATTACCTTGCCCGCTGTATCCGGGGTAACAGGGCTCATTTACCATGTCAAGAAAATAGATGCCTCTGCCGGTATTATTACTATTGACGGGAATGCGTCTGAGACGATTGACGACGTAGAAACGGCTACACTAACAACCCAATACGAATCTATTATGATTATTTCAGATGGAGCGGAATGGTGGAAAATTTAAATCACTCTGAGATAAACTGGCCAAAACTCATCGCGGCCGGAAGACTCCTTGTCGGCAAACCCTATGTATTCGGGGCAGAAGTTAATCTTAGCGATCCAGATCCAAGCCATATCAAAGCCATCGACTGTTCCG
>JACZTQ010000258.1 GCA_022573605.1 Pseudomonadota bacterium
GCGGCGACGGCCTATGGGGTGTTCTCGAATATCCACACCCTCGGACCCTACCGGGGGGCGGGGCGGCCGGACGCAACCTATGCCATCGAGCGATTGCTCGACCTGGCGGCGGCGGAGCTGGGGCTGGACCCGTTCGAGCTGCGGCTGCGCAACCTGATCCCGCCCGAGGCGATGCCTTACCACACCGGGTTCATGTTCGAATATGACTGCGGAGAGTTTGCCGAGAACATGAAGCAAGCGGCGGAACTGTCCGGCAGAGAAGGGTTTTCAGATCGGCGCTCCGACTCGGCCGGGCGGGGAAAGCTGCGCGGTATCGGCTATGCCAACCCGATCGAGGTCGCCGGCGGGCCGTTCGCCAATCCCGGCACCGACCACGCCCGGGTGACGGTCAACCCGGACGGGACGGCGTTGATCCATGCCGGCTGCATGTCCACCGGTCAGGGCTTGCAGACCATGTTCTCGGAGCTGGTCGCCAGCGGGCTGGGGATCGCGCGAGAGGATATCCGGTTTGCCCAGGGCGATACCGACGACCTGCCGGGCGGGCGCGGTTCCGGCGGCTCGGCGGCGACGCCGACCGGGGGCTCGTCGGTGACGCTGGCGCTGCGGGCGGTGATCGAGAAGGGCGGGCAGATCGCCTCGGAGATGCTTGAGGCGGCGGTGGCCGATATCACCTTTGAAGATGGCGCCTTCCGGGTCGCGGGAACCGACCGCTCGGTCAGCCTGACCAAGGTCGCGGCGTCGCAGGACGCGGGGCTGGCCGGGCAGTCGGTGTTCACGCCGTCCAAGGTGACCTTCCCCAATGGCTGCCATGTCTGCGAGATCGAGATCGACCCGGAGACCGGCAGCGTCGAGGTCTGCCGCTACAGCGTGGTCGAGGATGTCGGGCGGGTGATGAACCTGACCATGCTGACCGGGCAGATGCATGGCGGCATCGCCCAGGGTGTCGGGCAATCGTTGCTGGAGCGGATGGTCTATGACGGCGACGGCCAGCCGCGATCGGGCACCTTCATGGATTACGCCATGCCGCGCGCCGACATGATGCCGGAGGTCCGGTTCCGGACCCGCGAGGTGCGCACGGCGGTCAACCCGGTGGGGGCCAAGGGGGTCGGCGAGGCCGGCACGGTGGGCTCGATGGTGTGCGTCATCAATGCGGTTTGCGACGCGCTGGGGGTGGCCCATTTCGAGATGCCGGCGACCCCGGAACGGGTCTGGGCGGCGCTGAACCAGAGGAGAGAGAACTGATGCTGCTGGATGTCCGCACCTATCGCTGCAAGCCGGGAACCATCAACGCTCACCTCAAGCTCTACGAGGAGGCCGGCATGGAACCGCAGTTCCGCTGTCTCGGCAGGCCGCTGTGCTACCTGAAGACCGAGACCGGCGACCCGAACGAGTATGTCCATATCTGGGTCTACCAGGACGCCGGCGACCGCGAGGCCAAGCGCGCCACGCTGTGGGCCGACCCGGGCTGGCTGGCCTATGTCAAGAAGAGCGCCGAGCTTGGGGCGCTGGCGAGCCAGTCGAACAAGCTGATGACGCCGGTGGGGTTCTGTCCGCTGGTGAGCGGGGGTTAGGGAAAATATCGCCGCCGCTGCAGGGCGCCTCTCGATGCGCCGTCGCGACCGCCGCAGGGGGTGGCGGGGAGTGGCGGGAGTGGCGGAACAAGTTCCGCCCTACGGTGCGCCGCGGGTCGAGCTCCCGGCTCGAGGCCGGGACGTTGGGTTGATGCCCTACCCCGCCAGCAGGGCCCGGGTCACCGTGTCGCCGAAGGCGGCGGTGCCGAGGGGGCCGCCGAGGTCGGCGGTGCGGGTGGCGGGGTCGGCCAGGGCGTGGTCCAGCGCCGCGATCATGGCGCGGGCCGCCGCGGTGAGATCGGGCCGCGCGTGGCGGGCGCCGAGCCAGTTCAGCAGCAGCGCGATCGAGAGGATCATCGAGGCCGGGTTGGCCTGGTCCCGGCCGGCGATGTCGGGGGCCGAGCCGTGCTGGGCCTGGGCCGCGCAGAGGTCGTCGCCGGCCATGATCGAGCCGGCGAGACCGAGGCTGCCGGAGAGCTCGCTGGCGAGATCGGAGAGGATGTCGCCGTAGAGGTTGCCGGTGACGATGACGTCGAAACGCTGGGGCGCGCGGACCAGCCAGGCGGCCATGGCGTCGACCAGGATGTCGTCGAGGGTGACTTCGGGGAAATCGAGGGCGACGCTGCGCACGGCGTCGAGAAAGAGGCCGTCGCCGCGTTTGAACACGTTGGCCTTGTGCACGGCGGTGACCCGGCGCTCGCGGGTCATGGCAAGCTCGAAGGCGCGCCGCGCGATGCGCTCGCTGGCCTGGCGGGTGACCTTGCGCAGCGAGATCGCCACATCGGGGGTGGCGAGCAGGTCGGCGTTGCCCTCGGCCATGTTGCGGTCGGCGTAGAAGCCCTCGGTCAGTTCGCGCACGATCACCAGGTCGAACGGCTTCGCCGCGCCGGGGGGCGTGCGGGCCGGGCGGATGTTGGCGTAGAGGTCGAGCCGGGTGCGCAGGTAGGCGGAGACGTTGATGCCGCCGGCGTCGGCCGGGTAGGCGACGGTGTCGACCGGGCCGAGGATGATGCCGTCCTGGGTTGGCAGCCGGGCGATCAGGTCGGGGCGCAGGGTGGAGCCGTGTCTCTCCAGGCTGGCCATCCCGATGATGTCGTGCTCGAAGGCGAGGCCGAGGCTGTGGGTGTCGTTCAGCGCGGTCAGCACCTGCATCGCGGCGGCGGTGATCTCGGGGCCGATGCCGTCGCCGGGCAGGACGAGAAGTTGCATCCGTGGGCTCCCTTATCCGGTGGCGGATATCTGGCGCCGGCGCTGATTCCCGGCTTGATGTTGTGATAGGCAGTGCGGCAGCGTTTCGCAAACAGCCGGAATTCGGGGAGTTGCCGTGACCGTTGCAGCGACATTCGCGGAATTTGCCGCCGGGTTGCGCCGCGACGCGGTGCCCGGTGCGGCGTTGCACGGGGCGCGGCGTTGCCTGGTGGACTGGTGGGGTGGCACTGTGGCGGGCTCGGTGGAAGCGCCGGCGACGGTATTGTGCAAAGCGTTGGCGCCGGGAGGCGGGCCGGCGCGGTTGCTGCCCTGGGGGGATGGCGCCGACATGCGCACGGCGGCGCTGATCAACGCCACCGCCGCCCATGCGCTGGAGGTCGACGACATCTACAGCCCCGGGCTCTATCACCCCGGCGTGGCGGTGATCGGCGCGGCGCTGGCGGCGGCGGACGGCGAGGACGCTTCGGGGGCCGATCTGCTGCTGGCGATCGTCGCCGGCTACGAGGTCTCGAACCGGATCGCCCGGGCGCTGAACCCAGCCCATTACCGGCTCTGGCATACCACCGCGACGGTGGGGTTCTTCGGCGCGGCGGTGGCGGCGGGCTCGGTGCTGCGGCTCGGGCCGGGGCAAATGGCGCATGCGCTGACGACGGCGGCGAGCTTCGCCGCCGGGCTGCGCCACGCCTTCTCCAGCGATGCGATGACCAAGCCGCTGCATGCCGGGCGCGCCGCCGAGGGCGGGGTTCTGGCGGCGCTGGGGGCGCGCCACGGGCTGACCGGGGTGGCGGACATGCTGGAGGGCGGGCGCGGCTTCGGGGTGGCGATGAGCGAGGGGGTGGATTGGGACAAGGCGGTGGCCGGGCTGGGGAGCGAGTGGACCATCGAGCGGATCACGGCCAAGCCCTACCCGTGCTGCGGGCACACCTTCGCGGCGATCGACGCGGTGCGGGAGGTCATCGCCGGGGGGGTCGCGCCGGGCGAGGTCGAGCGGGTTGAGGTCGGGACCTACCGGGTGGCGGTGGAGATCTGTGAAAATACCGATCCGGCAACGCCTTACGAGGCGAAGTTCAGCTTGCCATACTGCGTGGCGCTGGCCGCGTTGGGGCGGCCGGTGGCGCTGGCCGCGTTCGCGGTGGAGGGATTGGGCGACCCGGAATTGCGGGCGATGATGGGGCGGGTCGAGGTGACGGTCGAGGCGCAAGCGGAGGCGGCGTTTCCGGCGCTGCGCGGCGCCAAGGTGGTGCTGACCACGCGCGACGGGCGGGTGCGGAGTTTCCGCCAGCGGACCCGGCGCGGCGACCCGGACCTGCCCCTGGGCGACGACGAGATCGACGCCAAGTTCCACCTGCTGGCCGATCCGGTGATCGGGGCGGCGGCGGCGGCGGCGATTGCCGGGGCGCTGTGGCGGGTGGATGGGTTGGACAGCGTGGCGCGGATCGCGATGCCGGAGGGGGACGGGTGATGTTCTCGGGTAAGGGTCCGCCTGCGGCGGCCCCCCCTCTCCAGCCTTCTCCGGGGCTTTCGCGGCCGCATCTGCGGCCACGGTCCCCTGCGAAGCCCACGAGGGGGGAGAGGGGCGCCGGGCGGCGAGGTTCGGGGCGGCGGGGCGGGTTGCGCGGAGCGGGGCGAGGCCCCGGCGCGAGGTTGGCGAAGAGGGGAGACGGGGGTGCCTGATCCTTCGCTGATTGGCGATCCGGCGCCGTCGCGGCCAGCCGGCAAAATGGCGGCCCGGGTGCGGGCGCGCT
>JACZTQ010000259.1 GCA_022573605.1 Pseudomonadota bacterium
CTTACGCGGCCGCATCTGCGGCCACGGTCCCCTGCGAAGCCCAGAGGGAGAGGGGGGCGCCTAGCGGCGGGGGCTCAGTTCTTCCAAAGGCTCTTCCACCACGGCACCGGCTCCGGCGCCCTGGTCGGATCGGTGCCGTATCTCGCCATGTCGGCGCGGATCTCGCCGATGTCCCAGCCCGTGAGATTGGCCAGGGTCTGGGCCTCGCGCTCGTAGCGCTGGGGCAGCGACTGGCGGTACTGCTCGCCGGCCTCGCAGGCCATCTCGCCGGTGTAGGCGTGGCGCAGGATGTAGCGGCCCTGGAAGTTGCCGCGGTCGCCGGTCTCGACCAGGCGCAGGTCCTCGGGGAAGCTCTCGGCGTCGTAGCGGGCGTGCAGCCGGGTGACGAACACGTCCTGCCCCGGGGCGCGCAAGCCGGCGCCCCGGTTGACCCAGAAGACACCCAGTTCGCGCAGTTCCTCGGCGCTCAGCGGGTCGGCGGCGCAGGGGTCGCACCAGGCCATGTCCCAGGCGTATTCCAGCAGCACCGCGGCGCCGCCCGCCTTGTCCACCGCCTGGCCGTAGAGCGCCTGGTAGGTCTCGCCGAAGCGCTCCTTGACCATCACCGGGATCTCGGCATCGGTCGGCATCCGCACGGTGCGGTAGTTCGCGGTCTCGACCCGGCCCTTGCGGGTCAGGGTGTAGAGCAGCAGGTCCTGGCTGCCCTTCGAGTTCAACATGCCGAGCCGGATCGGCAGCATGAAATCCGGGCTCTCGAAAGCGATCTGCAACGGCCGCAGCAGGCCGCCGCCCTGCTTGGCGTGCTCCTCCAGGTTCACCCTGGCGACGAAGAACTTCATGCCCTGGGCGATGTAGGAGCCCAGCACCGGCCCGGCCCCCTCGGGCAGGGTGTAGCCGTTCCCGGTCAGCCAGCTCACGAGCCCGTCGGACTGGGTCGCCGACAGGATCAGGATATCGTATTCGCCGACCAGGTACTCGGCCTCGACGGTGACGCCGAGCGCCGCGTTCCGCGAGTGGTCCGTCGCGGACAATGGAGCCGAAGCGCCAACCGACATCCGCATTACCATCACGGGCTGGCACGGGTCGGGGTCGAAATACTCCACCAGCCGGGGGGCTGTGTAGGCGTCGAGATGGGCGATCACCGCGTTCTCGGTGACATGGATCTGCTCGCGCTCGAGCACGGTCGGCGCCGGCACCACCATGGCAAAATCGCTGACATCGCCCTGAAAATCGCTGACCATGGTGATCACGGTGCGGTTGCCGTCGCGCACCATCACCACCTTGGAGGCTTCGTTGAACAGCTCGGCATCCCCCTTGGCGACGAAAAAACCACAGAAGGCAAGGGCTTGCGGGGCGGCGGCGAGCAGGGCCAGGGCGGACGCGGCGATGGCGAGTCGCTTGAGGATGGGGCTCATGCGCGATTTCATGCGGGGGCTCCTTTCGGTTCCGGAGGGGGAGGATACACCCATCTCCCGCGCCGGGCGGGAAAAATTCTGCCGGGCGCGGGGGTCGCGGCAGAGACGGCTGATCGGGCGCAGTGTCATGTCCAGAGCATACCTCGGCCATGGTGGCGGGTCGTTGGCGAATTGCGGCGATTGCCTGCCGCTCAGGTACATTCAGGTACATATTGACGCACGCGAATGCCAAAACCTTGGAAGTTTGATCGGAAATAGTACTTAAGATTCTGGGCGCTGGGCGGTTTAATGGGGAATCGATCGAACGAAGGGGCCGCCGATGAAACGGATTGTGTCAGTTTTTTGTAACGAAGTCCGGGTACCGCGATGATGCGGGGGCGACAGGCCAAGCGAGGAGAAAGCCAATGAAACGGATCGCGACAGTTCTGAGCGCTGGCGCGTTGCTGGCAATGAGTGCGACCGGCCTAGCGCTGGCCGGCGGGACCCATTCAGGGGGCCATGCAACCACCGGAACCGAGGAGGGCCATGGCGAGGGCGCCGGGACGATGCAGGGCATGAACATGATGCCTGGTAGCGTCGAGGAGATGCGTGAGATGCATAGAGAGCATGAGCATGGCCACGACTTCGAGGTGATGGAGGAATTGTCGCCCGACCAACTGACGCGGATGATGAGCCTGATGCACGACGTCGGGGTTGTCATGCCGCCGATGGATGCGGTGCGCGGCCGGCACCTATTCGTCGAGAAGGGGTGTATCGCCTGCCATTCGGTGAACGGCGTCGGCGGTGACCTCGGCCCGGCTCTCAACGCTGGAGATATGCCGCGCCCGATGAACTCGTTCGAGTTCGTGGCCCGGATGTGGCGCGGCGCCCGGGCGATGACCGAGCTGCAGGAAGACCTGTTCGGCGAGGTGATCTCGCTCGACGGTCAGGACCTCGCCGACCTCGTCGTCTTCGCCCATGATCCGGAGGAACAGGCCAAGCTCACCGAGGATCAGATTCCGGAGCGCTACCGCAGCTTGATCTACGGTGAATAAGACCGCCGGAGCGCGGACTCACCGCGCCTCCAGCGGCTGATGCCGGGCCCGGGCGCCGCGCTCGATCGCCGCCGCCGCCAGCCGGCCGACCCGCAGGTCGTGGCGCAGCATCTCGAGGAACGGCAACTCGTACAGGTTCACCCGCTTGTCGGCGGCGGCGACATCGCAGGCCAGCGCATAGGCGGTCTCGCGCAGATGGTCGGGCAGGGCCTGCTCGACCAGGCCGATCAGGGCGTCCAGCCCGTCCTCCTCCTCGAACAGGTCGGCGACCATGTTCGACACCGTGCCGGTCCGGCCGCGGTCGTAGTTGTCGAAGACCGGCAGGATGTCGATGATGCCGGTGATCGAGGCCAGTTCGCTGTCGGTCATGTTCTGGTCGACGGCGGACACGGCGACCATAACGGCGATCAGGGCGTCCTGGGGGCTGAGGGCTTCAATGGTCATGGGGGCTTTTCCTTGGTGCAAGATCCTGGGGCTGGTTCCGGGGTAAAATATTGACCCTGTCGGCCCACGGCAATAGGAGTCGCCACACCAATTCCCCAACCGTGCCCCTGATTGCCCCCGAACGATAGGCCGAAGCCCGATGTCCGACCTGCGCGATGCCGCCCTGAAGTCGAAAGCCTGGCCCTTCGAGGAGGCGCGCAAACTCGTCAAGCGGTTCAAGGGCGCGCCGCCGGAGAAGGGTTATGCGCTGTTCCAGACCGGCTACGGCCCCAGCGGTTTGCCGCATCTGGGCACCTTCGGCGAGGTGGCGCGCACCACCATGGTGCGCCACGCCTTCGAGACCCTCTCGGATATCCCGACCAGGCTGCTGTGCTTCTCCGACGACATGGACGGGCTGCGCAAGGTTCCGGCCAACGTACCGAACAAGGAGATGCTGGCCGAGGACCTGAACCTGCCGCTGACCCGGGTGCGCGACCCGTTCGGCACCCATGAGAGCTTTGCCGCCCACAACAACGCCCGGCTGCGCGCCTTCCTCGACCAGTTCGGGTTCGAGTACGAGTTCGCCTCGTCGACCGAATACTACCGCTCGGGCCGGTTCGACGCGATGCTGCTGCGGGTGCTGGAGCGGTTCGACAAGGTGATGGCGATCATGCTGCCGACGCTGGGCGGGGTGAACGAGGAGCGCCGCGAGACCTATTCGCCGTTCCTTCCCGTCAGCCCGAAGACCGGCCATGTGCTGCAGGTGCCGACCCTGGAGCGCAATGTCGCCAAGGGCACCATCGTCTACCAGGAGCCCGACGGCGAGCGCATCGAGGTGCCGGTCACCGGGGGCCACGTCAAGTTGCAGTGGAAGCCCGACTGGGCGATGCGCTGGGCGGCGCTGGGGGTCGATTACGAGATGTTCGGCAAGGACCTGATCCCCTCGGCTGACCTCGGGGCCAAGATCTGCCGGGCGCTGGGCGAGCGGCCGCCGGAGCCGTTCCAGTACGAGCTGTTCCTCGACGGCGAGGGTCAGAAGATCTCGAAATCGAAGGGCAATGGCATCTCGATGGAGGAATGGCTGACCTATGCCAGCCCGGAGAGCCTGAGCCTGTTCATGTACCAGAAGCCCCGCACCGCCAAGCGGCTGCACTGGGACGTGATCCCGAAGACGGTGGACGAGTACCACCAGCACCTGCGCGCCTACCCTGACCAGGAGACCGACCAGCGGCTCGGCAACCCGGCCTGGCATATCCATGGCGGCGACCCGCCGGCCTCCGACATGGCGGTGCCGTTCGCCATGCTGATGAACCTCGCCTCCGCCGCCTCGGCCGATGACAAGGAGGTGCTGTGGGGCTTCATCCGGCGCTACGCCCCGGAGGCGACGCCGGAGACCCACCCGGTGCTGGACGCCGCCGCCGGCCACGCGGTGAAGTATTTCGCCGACCATGTCGCCCCGACAAAGCAGTACCGCGCGCCGGATGCCAGGGAGCACGCGGCGCTGACCGACCTGCGCGACCGGCTGGCGGCGCATGACGGCGGCCGCGACGCCGAGACCTTGCAGACCATCGTCTTCGCGGTCGGCAACGCGCACCGCTTCGAGCCGCTGCGCGACTGGTTCAAGGCGATCTACGAGGTCCTG
>JACZTQ010000022.1 GCA_022573605.1 Pseudomonadota bacterium
AGCGCATCGATTGCAGTCATCTCGTCGGCCTCCAAGGCGAAGTCGAAGACGCGCAGGTTTTGCGCGATACGCTCGGCATTGCTGGACCGCGGGATGGCGACGACGCCGTCCTGCTGCACCTGCCAGCGCAACACGATCTGGGCCGGGGTTTTGCCATGCCGCTCGGCCGCGGCGGCGACGGCCGGCTCGGGGAACAGCTCCGCTCCCCGCGCCAGCGGGCAATAGGAAATCATCGCCATGGCGTGCCCCCGGCAGGCCGCCAGCACCCGGTCCTGGTTCAGGAAGGGATGATACTCGACCTGATTGCAGGCCAGCTTGTGGCGCGACAGGGCGACCGCCTGATCGAGCAGGGCGACGGTGAAGTTCGAGACCCCGATGTGGCGCGCCAGGCCGCGATCCTTGACCTCGTTCAAGGCCCCGATCGAGTCGGCAAGGGGTATCGTCGCCGAGGGCCAGTGGATCAGCGCCAGATCGACCCGGTCGACCTGAAGCCGCTTGAGGCTGGCCGCCACCGAGCGTCGCAGATCGCCGTCGCCAATGTCGCTCGGCCAGACCTTGGTGGTCAGGAAGATCTCGTCGCGGGAAACACCGCTCGCCCGCAGGCCCGCGCCCACCGCTTCCTCGTTGTCATACATGGCCGCGGTGTCGATATGGCGGTAACCCGCGCGGATCGCGCCAGCCACCAGCCGGGTCACCGCCTCGCCGGTGAGCGTCCAGGTCCCCAGCCCGATGGCGGGAATGTTCGCGCCGTTCGCGTTCACGTGGTGCATGGGTTCGACATTTCCGGATAACCTTCAAGGGTATGGCGATGGTATCCAAATCGCCCCGCTGTTGAAACGCAAACCTCTGCATTGTGTCCATTAGAATGCAGGAAGATTCCATATCGGCAAGCGAGGGCAGTCAGCCGTGGCCGGACAGCATCCTTTCGATCTTTTCCTCAAGGCACGGCGCTTCGGCGGGGGTGGCCGTCCGTTTCGGCCTTGGATCGCCCGGTCGCTTGGGGCAGATTGCAGCGTGAGGAGTGATCGCAACGCATGGGCCGGCTCGGTAAATCGCTTCTGAAACTGACCCTCCTGCTGGGGCTCGTCCTGGCGGCCGGTCTCGTCTGGCGCGAAGTGGTCGTGGAGACCGCCGCGAGGCTCGTGCTGTCCTCGAGCGGGCTGAGCGACGCGCAATTCGAGGTCGTGGCCGTCGGCCGGAGCGGGATCGTGATCGAGAACGTCTCGCTCGGCGCCGGCCTGCTGAGCGCCCGCAGGATGCGCCTGAGCTACGATCCCGCCGATCTTTTCGCGGGTCGGCTGCGTGATCTGCGCATCGAGGGCCTGAGGTTGGACCTTCGGCAGGCCCGGGACGGGACGCTGGCGCGGCTGGAGGCGCTCGCGTCCGGCGCGGGCGGGCCGTGGGTCGAGTTGCCGAAGATCGTGCTGGAGAACGCCGAGATCGTGCTTGCCGCCCCCTTCGGCGGCGCGATCGCCATTGACGGGGAACTCGATCTCTCCGGCGCGGGACTGGGCGCCGTGCTGGAGATCGGCCTCGACCTCGGCCACACCACCGCCGCGTTCACGGTCCGATCCAGGAATCTCGACCAGGGCGGCGTGGCGGAGATCAGCGGCGGCGGCGAATCCGAGCTGGCGGGTCTGGCGCTGCCGGGACCAATGGGCGCTACCGCGACCGGCGGCCGGGCCCGGTTCACGGTCGAGGGAACGGTGCAGATTCCGGCTGGCGATGCCGCCTCGCCCCGGTCGTGGCTGGCCGGGGCGCTGTCGCTCAAGGGCGATCTGCGTCTGGACCAGGTGACGACCTCGGCCGGGCCGGCGGTTCTGTCCGCCGATATCGGCTGGGCGCTCGGCGGCGGCGACGGCGGCTTGCGGCTCGAGCTGCCGCGTTCGGCCAAACTGACCGTGCAGGGGATCGCCCCCGGCACACTCGCGGCGCTGCACCTGGCGGTCGTGGACGGGGCGGCGCCGGATTTTGCGGTCGAGCTGTCGTCTTCGGGGCCGGTCCTTGCCTGGTCTCCGCGGGGCGATGGCGGAGTAGCGGAGGTTGCCGGTGACCTTGCGGTGACGCTCGGCGACGCCACGGTGGAGATTCGCGTCAGCGCGAAAATCGAGCACGACGCGGCCTGGCGGCTGTCGGCGCCCGCCGCGATCAGGTTTCGTGCCGGCGCCTCCGCGATCTCATTGGCCGGCGCGCAGGGGAGCGCGCTGCTGGGCCAGGTCGATTGGTCCGGCGCCGGGTCGCTCGCCCCGGATGGCGAGGTCGAGTTGCATGGCTCGCTTGGCGTCAAGGCGCGCGATGTCGATCTCGCGGAGGTAAAGATCGGCGCTGTGGAGCTCCACGGGGATGTCCGCCTGCGGTGGCTGCAAGACCGCTGGTCGCTCGCCGTCACGCCAGGCCTGACCATCGCCCTGGAGGGTATCGCGGCGCCCGGCCGCCTGGAGATCGCCGAGCCGGTGCTGTTGAGCGTGGACAGCCTCGAGGCCTCGGGCGGCGACGCGCTGGCGCGGCTCGAGCTGTCGGCCTCGGCCAGCCAGGTGTCCGGCGTGCTGCTGGGCGGCGAGGGTAAAGAGGTCGCCTTCGCCGATGCCGGGGGCCGGATCACGCTGGTGCTGGCGCCGGGGGATCGGGGGCGCGGGGAGGTTCGGCTCGAGGATGCCCGGGTGACGCTGCCGGGCGAGGCGGTCGGCCTGAGCGCCGTCTCCGCCACCCTGCCCCTCGGCGCGGCCGGGGACGCGGGTGGGGACGCGGCCGGGATCGTCCTCTCCGGCGAGGTGCGCGACACCGGCCGGGCGGCCCGGTTCCGCGCCTTCAGGATCGACCTGGAGGGGACACGCGACGGCGAGACCGTCGCGGTCTCGGGCGCGATCGAGACCCTGGACCGGATGGTGCGCCTGCCGCTGAAGGGCTCGGCCGATCTCGCCGCGATGACCGGCCGGATCAAGCTTGGCCCCACCCGCATCAGGTTCCGCAAGGGCGGCCGGCAGCCTCGCGCCCTGAGCCCGAAACTGGCGGCACTCCGCGATGTGGCGGGGGCGGTCCGGGTCAGCGCCGCGCTCGAGCTTCGCGCCGACGGAGCGGTGCGGAGTTGGATGACTCTGAGGTTCGACGACCTCTCGGCCCGGGTCGGCGACATCGAGGTCGCGGGGCTCGAGGGCACGGTCAAGTTCAACCGGCTCTCGCCGCTTGCCACGGCGGGGCCGCAACTGCTGACGGCGCGCCGCCTGACCGTCGGGGTGCCGGTCGATGGGCCACGGGTGCGGTTCACCATCCTGCCCCGGCGGCGCGGCCTCGCGGTGCAGATCCATGACGCCGCGGGCGAGCTCGCCGGCGGCGAGATTTCAATCGAGGATGCGCGTTGGGACAGCCGGGCGAAAACCAACGCCTTCGAGGTCCGGGTCCGCGATGTCGCGATCGGCCGCCTGCTGCGCGACTGGCAGGTCGAGGGCATCTCCGGAACCGGCCGCCTCTCGGGGCTGATCCCGGTCCGGATCGGGCGAGCCGGCCTCGCCGTCGCCGGCGGCCGGCTCGATTCGGCCGGCGCCGGCACCATCCGGGTCGACTGGGGGGCGGCGCGCGAGACCCTGGTGGCGGCGGGCGAACAAGTGGCGCTGGCAGTGGATGCGCTGGAGGATTTTCGCTACGATTCGCTCTCGATCGGCATCGATCAGCCCGAAGACGGCGCCCTGACGCTTGCCATCGGCATGGCGGGCTCCAACCCGGCGGTATTCGACGGGCACCCGATCCAGTTCAATATCAATCTCAGCGGCGATCTTGCGCCGATCCTTGCCGCCGTGCGCGAGGGCCGCCGGATCGGCGCGGCGCTGCTTCAGGGCGGCTTCGGCGGTCAGTAGAGCGGTTTTCATCCGGGTAGAGGCCTGTCCGATCAACCGGAACCGCGTCATGCTCGTGCTTGACACGGGCATCCAGGTCTTGAGCGGTTCGTTCAAGAACTGGATTGCCGGGTCAAGCCCGGCAATGACGACGTGGAGCGCGACTCTATTTGAATTGAAGTCATTTTAGTTGTGAGTAAATAATCTCGACCGCCGCCGGGAAATCGGTATGCTGGCGTATAATTCACAACGACCCGCATGATCCGAGGTGCTTCTCGATGGCTTTGCCCCGCTCCACCCTGTTCATAGGTGCCCTGATCGTGCTCGCGGCGTGTGAGCCGACGTTACGCATCGAGGCGCCGAAAGAGCCGATCACCATCAACCTCAACATCAAGATCGACGCCGAGATCCGGGTCAGGCTCGAGGAGCAGGCCGAGGAGGACATCAAGAATGCGCCGGACCTTTTCTGACCGGAGAACCGGAATGCGCCCGTTCCCGAGGTTTTTTGTCGTGCTGGCGGTGGCTTTCGCGCTGCTGTGGACGGCGCCCGGCCCGGCTTGGGCCGGCGCGAAGCTGGACGCCTATCGCGCCGACGGGGTGATCGCCGAGCGCTACGACGGCTATGTCGAGATTCGCGACCAGAGCGCCCCGGGCGAGGCGCGCGCCCTGGTGGCTGACGTGAACGCCAAACGGCGGGCGCTCTACACCAAGCGGGCCGACGAGTCGAACGTGCCGGTCGCCGAGGTTGGCAAGGTCTTCGCCAACAAGATCGCGGGGGCGGCGCCATCCGGCACCTATTTTCGACAGCCAAGCGGCGGCTACGTCCGAAACTAGAGCAAGCTCCACTCCGGTAGCGCCGCTCTCCCCGTCGTCATTGCCGGACTCGATCCGGCAATCCAGTCTTTCGCTCAACTGCTCAAGACCTGGATGCCCGTGTCAAGCACGGGCATGACGTGGTTCCGCCCGAGTGGAACTTGCTCTTGCGTTCGACACCATTGTTGCGCCGGGCGGCGTGGCGTATGATCGCCGCCAGGAGGCAAACATGGATGTCGGCCGGAGGCTTGGCCGTTTCGCCCTCGCCGCCGCGGCGCTGATGCTCGCGGCGACCGCTGTATTCGGCCAGGCGACAGACCAACCTAGCTCCCGCCGGATCGCGCTTCTCGCCGCCATCGAGGGGCCGATCGGGCCCGCCACCATGCGCCATGTCGAGAAGGTGATCGCGACGGCGGCCGAGCGCAACGCCGAGGTCCTGATCCTGCGCATCTACACGCCGGGCGGGCTGGCCGACAGCATGCGCGAGATCATCACCGAAATCCTCGCCTCGCCGACCCCGGTGATCGGCTACGTGGCGCCGTCCGGAGCGCACGCGGCGAGTGCCGGAACCTACATCCTCTACGCCACCCATGTCGCGGCGATGGCGCCCGGAACCAACCTCGGCGCGGCCACCCCGGTGCAGCTCGGCGGGCTTCCCGGCGCGCCGTCGCCCAAAGACGACAAGCCCGATGCCGGCGGTGGGACCGAAGGCGCGGCCGGCGAGGACGAGACCGACGGGGAGACGGACTCCGGCGACGGCATCGGGTCGCTCGCACCCTCCGAGGCGATGAACGCCAAGGCCACCAACGACGCCGTCGCCTTCATCCGCAGCCTGGCCGAGCTGCACGGGCGCAACGCCGACTGGGCGGAGCGGGCGGTGCGCGAGGCGGCCAGCCTGTCCTCGGCCCAGGCGCTCGAGCAGGGGGTCATCGACCTGGTGGCCGACGATGTGGAGGGGTTGCTGGCCGCGATCGACGGGCGCAGCGTCACCATCGGCGGCGCCGAGCGGGTGCTGGCGACCCGCGGTCTGCCGGTCGAGTTCCTCGAGCAGGATCCGATCACCAGGATGCTCGGTGTCCTCTCGAACCCGAACGTGGCCCTGATGCTGATGATGATCGGCGTCTACGGGATCATTTTCGAGTTCATGAACCCGGGCAGCGTGGTGCCCGGCGTGGTCGGGGCGATCTGCCTGACGCTCGGTCTTTATGCCCTGAACCAGTTGCCGCTGGACTATGCCGGTCTCGCGCTGGTGGGCCTCGGGATCGCCTTCATGGTGGCGGAGGCATTCACCCCCACCTTCGGCATTCTCGGCTTCGGCGGGCTCATTGCGTTCGTGATCGGCGCCGCGATGCTGGTCGATACCGACGTGCCGGCCTACCAGGTCTCGTGGTGGGTGATCGGGGTCATGGCGGCGCTGAGCGGCGCGGTCCTGACCCTGCTGCTCGGCTTCACCGTGCGGTCCTACCGGCGCCCGGTCGTCGGCGGCGTGGCGCGCCTGGCCGGGGCCGAGGCGCGGGTGCTCGACTGGTCCGGCGGGGGCGGTCATGTCTGGGCCGCGGGCGAGCGCTGGCAGGCCAGCGCCGAGCGCGAACTGGCCGCGGGCGACCCGGTCCGGGTGCGCCGGGTCGATGGCCTCACCCTGGTGGTCGATCCGGCATCCGGCCCGGACTCCGGCCCAGAATCCGGCGGTGCCGCCGGGACCAATCAGGAGCGGCGGGAAGGAGACACATAACCATGTCCATCATTTTCTTCGACTGGATCGTCTACGTCGCCGGTGCAATACTGGTGATCCTGTTCCTCGCCTCGGCGATCAAGATCTTCCGCGAATACGAGCGCGGGGTGGTCTTCACGCTCGGCCGCTTCACCCGGATTTGCGGCCCCGGCTTCGTCATCATCATCCCGGTGGTGCAGCAGATCGTGCGCACCGATCTGCGCACCTTCGTCGAGGACGTGCCGACCCAGGACGTGATCACGCGCGACAATGTCTCGGTGAAGGTGAACGCGGTGATCTATTTCCGCATCATCGATCCCGAGCGCGCCATCCTCAACGTCGAGAACTATGTCGCCGCGGTCAGCCAGTTGGCCCAGACCACCCTGCGCTCGGTGCTCGGCAAGCACGAACTCGACGAACTGCTGGCCGAGCGCGACCGTCTGAATGCCGCCATCCAGGAGATCCTCGACCGCCAGACCGACGCCTGGGGCGTCAAGGTCGCCACCGTCGAGATCAAGCATGTCGATATCGACGACAGCATGATACGCGCCATCGCCAAGCAGGCCGAGGCCGAACGCCTGCGCCGGGCCCGGGTGATCAATGCCGAGGGCGAGCAGCAGGCGGCGGCGAAGCTGGTCGAGGCCGGCGAGATGCTGGCCCGGCAGCCGAACGCGATGCTGCTGCGCTATTTCACCGCGCTCAACGACATCGCCAACGACCGGACCTCGACGGTGATATTCCCGCTGCCCCTGGACCTGTTGCAAAAGCTCGGGGTCGGCGCCAAGGCTGCGGACTGACCGGACCCGGCCGACCGGAGACAGCCCATGCCCTGGATCGACACCGTGCCCTACGAGAAGTCCAGCGGACGCCTGCGCCGGCTCTACGACCGGATCAAGGGGCCGGGGAACAACGTCGATAACATCATGATGATGCACAGCCTGCGCCCGCATTCGATGGAGGGCCACATGGCGCTCTACAAGCAGGTGCTGCACCACTCCGCCAACACCGTGCCAAAGGCGTTTCTCGAGACCGTCGGCGTCTGGGTCAGCCTGCTGAACCGCTGCGCCTATTGCGTCGAACATCATTTCGCCGGGCTCGGCCGCCTGCTGGACGATGACGCCAGGGCGGCGGCGATCCGGGCCGCGCTGGAGTCGGGCGCGATCGAGGCCGGGCCGTTCGAGCCGCGGGAAAAGCTGGCGCTGCGCTACGCCGAGGCGCTGACCCGCGATCCGTCCTCGGTGACCGGGGCGATGGTCGCGGGGATGCGCGCCGCCGGCTACGACGACGGCGAGATCCTCGAGATCAACCAGGTCACGGCCTATTTCGCCTACGCCAACCGCACCGTCCTGGGCCTGGGCTGCTCGACCGAGGGCGACATCCTCGGCCTGTCGCCGGGCCGGTCGGACGATCCCGGCAACTGGTCCCACGGCTGAGCGCGGCACTGGCGGGCAACCGAAGCCCCCTGGGTCTCTGTAATTGAAAGAGAATAGACCAATTTTGCTCCAATTTCACCCAATAGCTCGCCAGCATAGGCAAATCGGGACAATTTTGGTTGCGATACGGTCGGGGATTGGCCCACAATGACGACAAAGAATCATCAAAACGGGGAAAACGAGCCGGCCCGGCCAGCAACAATCAGAACGAAAACCGGGAGGAATCCAGATGTTGCTGAACAAAACCATGGGTCGGAGAGAGTTCTTCACGGCCTCGTCGATCAGTATCGCGGCCGCGGCTGCCGCGGCTGCGGGCACCTCGTTCGAAGTGCCCAGCCTGATCGGATCCGCCGCCGCCGCGACCGAGCCGACCGGAGACCCGATCAATATCGGCTTTCTCGGCGCCTTGTCGGGTCCGGACGCCGGCTGGGGCCTGCCCGGGCTGACGGGCAACCAGATCTTCATCGATCGGGTCAACGCCGAGGGCGGTCTGCTGGTCGGCGCCGAGCGCCGTCCGCTGAAGATGTTCGCCTTCGACGACGAGGCGACCGGCAGCAAGGCGCTCCAGGGCGCCAAGCAACTGGTGCTGGAGAACGACGTCAAGTTCATCAGCGCCATCGGCGGCAACCCGGCCGACGCCACCCACCCCTTCCTGACCAGGAAGAAGGTGATCTACGCCAGCCTGATCTCGACCGACATCAAGCCGGACCGGCTCTATCTGATCGCCGGCGGCGACGTGACCCCGCGCATCGACATGCTGCGGCCGTTCTATCACCGCTTCGTCAATCCGAACCTCCAGCGCTGGGCGGTGATCTCGCAGGACGACACCATCGGCCTGACCTCGCAGGCCTGGGAAGTCGGCTCGGCCCTCGCCGATGGCTGGGACGTGGTCTACGACGTCAACTATGCCATCGAGACCACCGATTTCGCGCCCGTCGTGACCGCCCTGCTGGCGACCAAGCCGGATGTCGTCAGCCTCAACCTGTCCTACCCGACCTTCGTCGTGCAGATCGTCGAGCAGCTCTACCTGCAAGGCTTCAAGGGGCTGATCTCGGCCAACTACCTGGACACCGAGTCGATCCTGCAGAAGGTTCCGGTCGAATATCTCGAAGGCGCCGTGGACAGCTTCCCGCTGTTCGACGACCCGTGGTGGGGATCGCCTTCCTGGCAGCACGACTTCATTACCGAATGGATGTCGCGCTACGGCCCCGGTGCGCCGGAGGACGTGCATCGCGAGATCACCGGCATCGACTGGGATCACGTCATCACCTTCAAGGTCTGGGCCGAGGGCGTCACGCTGGCCGGAACCGTCGATCCCGACGCGGTGCTCGAGACCCTGCGGGCGCAGGACTCGATCCCGACCATCCTCGGGCCGGCGAAGATGGTCGGCAAGGAGATGTGGGGTATCGACAACATGGTCTCGCCGCCGATTCCGATCAACGAGGTCCGCGGCGGCATCAAGCGGGTGCAGGCGGTGGTCCGCTTCGAGGACTGGTTCGAGGCCCGCAAGGAGCAGATCATCAAGGTGGTCGAAGAAAAAGGCCAGATGCACTATCAGCGTTGACGGCGACATAACGTTGCCCGGTGGCCGCCGGCGCCTCGGCGCCCGCGGCCACCCGATCTATTCTCGCTTCGTGCCGGGAAAGTAGCCGACAATGGATCTTCCGATGCTCATCCAGACCATCGCGAACTCCGTCGTCGCGGGGTCGGTCTATGCGATCATCGCCGTCGGTCTCGCCATGGCTTTCGGGGTGATGAAGATGGCGAACTTCGCGCACGGCGAATTCTTCATGGCCGGCGCCTATGTGGTCTATGTGTTCTACGCCCTGCTCGGCTGGCCCTTTCCCGCCGCCGTGCTGATGGCCGTCCCCATCGTCGGCGCGATGGGGATCGCGACCGAGCGGCTGATCTTCCGCCCGACCCGCGACAACGTGATGGCCGGGTTCATGGCCACCGCCGGGCTGGCCTTCATCCTCCAGGTGCTGGTCGGCCAGACCTGGGGCGTCGGGCTGATGCGCTCGGTGCCGACCCCCTACATGGGCGCGATGGACATCTTCGGGGCCAAGATCGGCTGGCAGCGCGTGCTGGTGCTGCCCTCGGCGGTGCTGATGTTGTCGGCGCTGTGGTTCTTCCTCTACCGGGTCAAGGCCGGCAAGGCGCTGCGCGCCTGCGCCCAGGACCCCGAGATGGCGCGGCTTCAGGGCATCAGAATCAACCGGATGACGATGCTGGCGATGGCGATCTCGGGCGCCTCGGCCGGGCTGGCCGGCGCCCTGATGGCGCCGATCCACCCGGTGACCCCCTATATGGGCCACGGGGTGATCCTGACCGCTTTCATCATCGTCGTGATGGGCGGCATGGAAAGCATCGCCGGCGCCGTCCTGGCGGCCTTTCTGCTCGGCATCGTGCATACCTTCGTGACCACGCTGTCCGACGCCGTCACGGCGCAGATGGTCGGCGTTGCCTGCATGGCGCTGGTCCTGATCGTGCGGCCGCAGGGCTTGCTCGGGCGGGTCAAGGCGTGACCCGCGTGGACTGGAGGACCCCGCTGTTCATGATCGCCATCCTCGCCCTGGCGAGCGCCGCGCCGTTCCTGGCGCGGGCCTACTCGGTCGAGGTGCTGATCCTGTTCATGATCAACCTGATCCTGGTGTGCAGCTATCGCATCCCGACGATGACCGGCGACTGGTCGCTGTCGCATGTGGTGATGATGGGGGTGGGCGCCTACGCCACCGCGCTGTTGTCGAAATGGTGGGATCTGTCGATCCTGCTGACGGTGCCGCTTTCGGCCGTTGTCGCCGCTCTGGTCGGCTTCATCCTGGTCACGCCGCTGATCCGCACCAGGGGTTTTGGCTTCTTCATCGCCTCGTTCGCCCTGGGCGAGTTCGTGCGGCTGTGCTGGGTGAAGTTCCGCGACCCCTTCGGCGGGCCGCGCGGCATGATCGGCATCCCGTCGGGCGAGCTCGGCGGGATCGATTTCTTCGAGCCGGTGCCGTACTATTTCTTCGTGCTGGTCTTCGCCTTTGCCAGCCTGCTGGTGATGTACCGCATCGACCGCTCGCGCATCGGCAGGACCTTCAAGGCGATCTATACCGATGCCGAACTGGCGGAAAGCGTCGGCATCGACGTGCCGCGCTACCGGGCCCTGGCCTTCGCCACCGGCGCCTTCTTCGCCGGCATCGCCGGGTCGCTGCTGGCGCACCGCCTCGGAGCCGTGGACCCGAAGAACTTCGATGTGACGACCATGGTCTATCTGATCATCTGGATCGTTGTCGGCGGCACCTCGACCTTCTGGGGGCCGATCTTCGGGCTGACGGTGATGAGCGTCGTCTTCGAGTGGTCGCGCCCGCTGCTGGAATGGCGGCCGCTGCTGTTCGGCGGCATCCTGATCTTTTTCCTGGTGTTCCTGCCGGGCGGCCTGGAGAGCCTGTTCGGCAAGATCAGGGAACGTTTTTTCGCCCGCAAACCGCCCGCCAAGGGTTCGCCCGGAAGCTCGGCGACATGACCCGGCCGGGCGCAGTACCCGGGCGCCGGGCGACGTCGCGAGGGTCGGCATAATGGCCTTGCTGGAAGTGCGCGCACTGGTGAAGCGCTTTGGCGGCCTGGTCGCGGTGAACGATGTCGATCTCGATGTCGAGGCCGGCGAGATCCGCGGCATCATCGGCCCCAACGGCGCCGGCAAGACGACGCTGTTCAACCTGATCAGCGGTGCGCTGAAACCGACCTCCGGCACCATCCGGTTCGATGGTAAAACCGTCAGCGGCCGGAAACCGAGCCAGATCGCCCGCGCCGGCCTGGTCCGCACCTTCCAGCGCAACGCCATGTTCCCGACCTACAGCGTGCTCGACAATGTCATGCTGGCGCGCCACACCCAGAAAAAAGCGAACCTGTTCAAGGCCATTCTCGGGACCGATCGGAAGGACGAGGAGCGGAACCTTCTTCGCGCCCGCGAGATTATCGGGTTCCTCGATCTCTCCGAGTTCGCGGACGAGTTGGCGCGGAACCTCTCCCATGGTCATCAGCGCATCCTCGGCATCGCCAATGCGCTCGCCGTGGAGCCCAAACTGATCATGCTGGACGAGCCGGTGGCGGGCATGAACCCGACCGAAACGGCGATGGTGACCGGCCACCTGCGCCGTCTGCGCGACGAGTGGAACATGACCGTGATCCTGGTCGAGCACGATATGCGCACGGTGATGGAGACCTGCGATTACATATCGGTGCTGAATTTCGGCGAGAAACTGATGGAAGGGGATCCGGGGCAGGTCTCCCGGGATCGGCGGGTCATCGAGGCCTATCTGGGGTCGGAGGAAATCGACCTCTGAACTTCTGGCGGCAGCAACGAGGCGGCGGCGCATGTTGAGCTTGGATGGAATCTGGGTCCACTACGGCACGGTGGCGGCGGTCAAGGGCATCTCGATCGAGGTCGGCGAGAACGAGATCGTGACCCTGATCGGCGCCAACGGCGCGGGCAAGACCACGACCCTGCGGGCGATCTCGGGGCTGCATCGGCCGTCGAGCGGCGAAATCCGTTTTCAGGGCGAGCGGATCGATCGCCTGACTCCGGAGGAAATCACCGCGCGCGGGATCGCCATGGCGCCCGAGGGACGCCGCGTGTTCCCCCAGATGACGGTGATGGAGAACCTCGAGATGGGGGCCTACCTGCGCCAGGACGGCGCGCGGGTCAAACGGGATTTCGAAGAGATCTTTCACCACTTCCCGATCCTGCGCGAGCGCCGCAAGCAGATGGCCGGAACCCTGAGCGGCGGCCAGCAGCAGATGCTGGCGATGGGGCGGGCGCTGATGTCGGGGCCGAAGCTGCTGTTGCTGGACGAGCCCTCGCTCGGGTTGTCGCCGATCATGACCCAGGAGATCGCCAAGATCGTCAGGGAACTGCACCAGCTCGGCCGGACGATCGTTCTGGTGGAGCAGAATGCGCGCATGGCCCTGCGGCTGGCCAAACATGCCTATGTGATGGAAACCGGCAACATCGCGCTGCACGGCCTGGCCGAAGATCTGCGCCACGACCCGAAGATTCAGCAAACCTATCTGGGGGCGTGAGACCAAGTTGCGCGAATCATGACTCATCCGAAAGCTGGTCATTGCCGGGCTTGACCCGGCAATCCAGTCTTTGGATCAACCGGTTAAGACCTGGATGCCCCGGTCAAGCCGGGGCATGACGTCGGTTGGGGCCGACGTGAGTCGGCATCATAACGGGGTTCATCGACAGGAACCCGCCGCTCACCGCGCCGTGCCGCGTCACTCGGCCAACGCAATCACATCCTGCAGAATGGTCAGGCGTTGGCGCAACTCTTCGGTGACCGCGCGCGCCTGCGCGGCGCCGCGCACCACGCGCGGGGTGATCAGCACCAGCAGTTCGGTGCGCTGCATGTCCTGCCCGGTGGTCTTGAACAGATTGCCGAGCAGCGGGATGTCCATCAGAATCGGAATGCCGCTGACCGACTCGGTGGAGCGTTCGCGAATCAGGCCGCCCAGCGCCACGGTCTCCCCGCTCTGCACCGCAACGGTGGTCTGGATGCTGCGCTGCTGGATGGTCGGCGAGCCGATGATCGAGCTCTCGGTGAAGACCGCGTCGCTCACTTCCAGGGAGATGTCGAGCGTGACCAGGCCGCCGGCGTTGACCCGCGGGGTAACCTCGAGGATCACGCCGGTGTCGACATAACTGATCGAGTTTACGATCGGCGCGCCCGGATCGCTCGTCGCGATCGAGGACTGGGTCAGAATTGGCACCTCATCGCCGACCTGGAGCCGCGCCGTCTGGTTGTCCAGCACCATGAGCTGCGGCGACGAGATCACCTCCACGTCGGTCACCGCGGCCAGCGCGTTCAGCACCACCCTCGCGTCGGTCGTGTCCAGCACCAGGTTGAACCCCGGGAAGGCCGGTGCGAAGTCGCCCAGGGCAACGGCGCCCAGGGCGCTTCCGCTGAAATCGCCGGACGCGAAGGCCCATTGCAGGCCGTATTCCAGCTCGTCTTTAAGGGCGACCTCGGCGATGGTCGCCTCGATCAGCACCTGCAAGGGCAGGATATCGAGCTGCTTGAGCGTCGCCTCGATCATGCCGAACTGCTCGGCCGTGGCGATGACGACGACCGCGTTGTTGCGGTCGTCGGCGACGAAGCGAACGGTGCTGTCGTCCGTGGTCGGGAGAATGCCGGGGCCGGGCGGCTCGTCAAGCGCGAAGGCCGGCGCCGCGGCCGGCGTCTCGACCCCGGCACTCTGATCCTCACCCGGCAGCACCCGGGGCGGTGCGATCAGCTCGACAGGCTCCAGCCCCGGCGCGACCGCGGCGCGGCGAACATCCCCGTCGCGCCGGCTCGGGGCGCCCTGGAAGACCTGGTTGAGGATATCTGTGAGATCGCTCGCCCGGCTGTTCTTGGCAAAATAGACGAACACCCGCTGGCCCGCCGCGGCGTCGGCGCGGTCCAGCCGCGCGACCCATTCGCCGGCGTGCTTGAGGTGGGCGGGGCGCGAGGCGATCGCCAGGATCGCGTTCAGGCGCTCGATCGGCAGGAAGCGGATGACGCCGCCAAGCGCCCCGACCGCGTCCTCGGCGAACAGCATCTCAAGCTCGGCCGCCACGTCCCGGGCGTCGCTCATTTGAACCGGAAACAAGGCGAACGACATGCCGGCGAGAACATCGACATCGAGCACCGACACCATCTCGGCGATCCCCCGGGCTTCCTGCGCCGGACCGGTGTAGATCAGGATGTTGCGGGCATGATCGACCGCCAGTTGATGCCCCGGACTGACCAGCGAGGCCACGATATCGCGCACCGAGGCGACGGAGGCGAATTCCAGCGGGATCACGTGGATGCCGACGCCCTGGCGCTGCGGACGCTGGCTCGGGGTGACGACGACTTTTGGCAGGCTGGCGACGGCCCCGACCGGGACGATGTTGTAGACGCCCTCGGCCTCGACCATCGCCGCGCCGTTCAGCGCCAGGATGTTCTCCAGCACCGCCAGCACGGCCGAGCGCGGGATCGGCTTGCTGGTCCGGGCGGTGACGGTGCCCTGCACCCGCGCATCGATGACATAGTTCAGCCCCAGGGTCTTGCTGAGGACAACGTCGACAACCTCGAGAATGCCGGTCTCGACGAAGTTGAGGCTCACCGTGTCGCCGGCATCATCGGTGGTGACACCGGGCCGGCCGAGCGGCTCGGCCACGACCCGGCCCGAGCCGTAGTAGTATTCCGGCGCGACCAGCGCGTCGCTCGCGCCGTCCGCCGCGATGGCCTGCGCGCCCGCCGGCTTCAGGACGCCATCGATGTCGGCAAGGTCCGTCCCCGGCCCGGAGATGGGGGCCGGTATGGTGACGTGCCGCCGGGTATATTTCCGGTCGATGGGCTCGCATCCGGCGAGGCCGGCCGCGATCACCGCCAACACCACACCCGCGCGCATGCATCGCGCCGTCGATCTCACGAACTGCTGAGACACCCTCTCGTCACCTGCCTCGTTCCCGCGCCCGCCAGTGAACCCGGCGTGACGCTCATGTTCTTGTTGCCGCACAGGTTTGCATTTTCACCTTGTATTGTCCATCGACTTCAAACCTGCGGGTTGTGTTTGGCGGCTCGGATGCCCTGGATTGTGTCTTTTCGGAATCTATTGGGAGCAGCGCGAGCGCCCCGGACGCCTATCCGGCCTCACGGGCGCTGTCTCGCGGGCGGTTCCGGCGCCGGCTGGGCCTTGTAGATCAGCTCGAGCGTGACGGTCTCCTCGTCCCTCCCGAACACCACCTTGTCGGGATGTATCTCCAGCAACCGCCAGCCGAGGAAAAGCTCTCCCTCCGAGACCTGAACCTGCGACGACTCGCCGACAGCGGTGAGCAGGGCGACGCTGCCCGAGGTGGCGAACAGGACGCCCTGCAAGGTCGCGCTCAAGGCCCGGTCCTCGACCACGCCGGCACTCGGCTCGTCCGCCGGCGGCCGCCGATCCTGACTGAACAACGGCCGGTCGAGGGCTGCCGCGAAGCGCTCGATCGGCGGCGGATCGAATTTCGGCATTTCGGGAATCTCGATCGTCTGGCCCGATGCCGCCCCACCCGACCCCCCGTCCGGCCCCGCCACCACGAGGGGCTCGGGCGGGCGTTGCAGATCGTCCCGGATGCGCAGCGCCAGCAGTGCCGATGCCGTCGCCAGCAGCGCCAGCAGGAACAGGCCGCGCAGGTTGTGCATCATTGCTCCGCCTCCGGCGGCAGGTAGCCGTGGACGTCGAAACGGATCGAGAGCCTGCCGACCGCCTGCTCCTGGGTGCGCCGGCGCCTTCGCGTGGTCGACTTGATCTGGAGATTGTCGACGAACAGGTAGGGCTCGCCGCTCTCCAACTCGTGGAGGACGTGGATCATCGGGCCGAGCGTGCCTGTCATCACCACCCGCAGGCCGATCCGGGTCAGGTTTTCCTCCTCCAGGCTCGGCAGGCTTTGCACGCTGCGCAACTCGCCGCCGTAGAGGCCGACCGCACGCTTGAGATTCTCCTGCACGGCGGCCGCGGCCAGGGGTTCGGTATCCGCCCGGATGTAGAGCCCGCTGTCGTTGATCCGGGCCAGGAGCAGGTCGATCTGGGCATCGTAGGAGCCAGGATGCGCGGCGCTGCGCGACAGCCGCGCAATCATCTCGCGATTGAACTCCAGCGCCTCGCCGGTCAAGCGCGCCTTCTCCGCGAACGGCAGCACGCCGAACACCGCGACCAGCGCCACCAGGCCGAGCAGCAGCGCCAGCGCCACCATCCGCGCGACGATCGGCGGCATCTGCGTCATTGCGCGTCCTCTTCGCGGGCCACCGTGGCGATCAGGTTGAAACGCTCCTTGCCGATCCGCGGATCCATTGTCACCGGTGCGGCGAAACGGGCCTCGGAGAACAGGCCGGACTGCTCCAGCAGCCGCAACACGCTGGACGGGTCGTCGGAATACCCTGCCAGCCGGACGGTGCCGTTGCGGAACGAATAGCTGATCAGCCAATGCTGGTCGGGCAATCGCCGGGTCACTTCATCGAGAATTTCGACCATCTGCGGCCGGCTGCGCTTCTGCTCGACGAGGTAGCCGGAAATCGCCAGCAGGTGCGCCACCTTCTCCTCGAGCCGTCCGGTCTCGCCGGTCGTCGCCCGCAGTTCCGCGACCCGCGCCTCGAGGCGCTCCAGCGTCGCCTGCTGGCGCTCGAACCAGAGCCCGAGCGTCACCCCTGCCAGCCCCAGCGTGACCACGGCCGCCACCGCGACCAGGCGCGGGACCAGGCGGCTGGGGTGCGGCCGCTCCGCCTCCGGCAACAGGTTGAAGGTCTCCGCCCCGGGCGCCGCCAGCTCCGGCCCGGTGACGCATTCGGGCGACAGCCCCATGGTCCCGGCCAGCGCCAGCGCCGCTTCGACGTCGCGCTTGCGGGCAACCAGCACCTCGACATTGAGGCGCTGCAACTCGGCGTCCGATCCGGCGACCCGGAAATCGAACAGGACCTCGTCCGAGGAGAACGGCGTGTGGCGATCCATCTCGAAGGCCAGCACCTCGCGCAGGTTCTCGGCGGCGGCGATCGGCAGCTCGACGTTCGGTCGCAGCACCTGGCTGGCAGGCAGGCGCAGGGTGACGTGTCCGCTCGCCGCGCGGTTGCGCCGCAGCAACCGGTTTGCCGCCTTCGCGGCGGCCTTGCCGGGTTTTGCGCCGGGCTTGGCATCGAGAGCCACGCGCCCGAGTTCGCGTGCATCGCCGTTGCGCCGCAGAACGAAGCGGGCTTCGCCCGCATCGAGCGCGACCTCGAGCCGCTCCGCGGCGCCAAACAGGCCACCGGAGATCGCACCGGGCAGGCAGGCGCGCAACTCGCCCAGCCACCAGGCAAGGAAACGGCTCAGAGGTCTCCCGTTCTCGGAAAGCATTCCGCCAGCGTCCCCTTTTCAGCCACCCCGTATTCGGGCAGGCGATGATATGCTGATTTCCGTTCGCGATGAAAGCCTTGCCGCTGCCGTCAGAATTTCGGCGCAACGACGAAGTCGGGCCACACAAGGCGCGCATCGGTGAACGCCAGGTCGATCCTGACCAGGCGCGGCGGGGCGGCCGGGTCCTCCCACTGGTCGAGCCATTCCGGCTCGGCCTCCGCGTCCGCCGCGCCATAATAGGACAGCCTGAGCCCGGCGACGCCGTCGAGTAGGACCCGCTCCCCGGCGAGATCGCCCAAATCCTCCAGCGCCTCCGGATCGGCCTCCGCCGGCTGCCAGCGCAGCATCAGCCGGCCGTTGCCGGTCTCCTCGCGCCACAGCGTGAACCGGTAGAGCCCGCCGAGCGACAGGGCGGAAAGCCAGGGCGCGGTGAACTCCAGCCGCTCGGGCCCGCCCTCGAGGCGACCATCCTCGCCGGGCTGCCCGCGCCTGGCGGAACCCGGCAGGGTCACTTGGCCGAGCCGGTCGCGCAGGAACCTTTGGGTCGATACGATCTGGTCACGCCCGGCCGAGCTGTCGACCACCGCCTCCCAGCTCCGGGCGCCGAACCGCAGGCCGCCGAACAGCGCGATCGACAGGAAGGCGAGCAGGGTCATCGCCACCAAGAGCTCCACCAGGGTGAAGCCGGCTTGCCGGCGCCGGCCCGCGATGCCGCGATATGTCCGTCGCGCACCCATCGCTCACGGCCCCAGCTTCAGGGTCTGCAAGCGCAACGT
Source organism: Pseudomonadota bacterium (assembly GCA_022573605.1). GTDB lineage: Bacteria > Pseudomonadota > Alphaproteobacteria > Rhodobacterales > Rhodobacteraceae > Thermohalobaculum. Next base: position 18,440 of record JACZTQ010000022.1, read on the forward strand.
CCGGCCGTCGTCGCCGTCGATCGACAACTCGGCGAGATAGGCGCTGAGCGGACCCGGATCGATCTCGTCGCCGGCGGCGGGCTCGAGCAGGCTGACCGTCAGCGTCCAGGGCTCTCCGGTCGCCAGCCGGCCCTCGATGGTTCCCTCCTCCAGGGCTAGGTCGGCCCCGAGCCGCTCAAGGATCGAGCGCGCCTCGAGCACCCGCGCCGTCACCAGCCCGGCGGTGCGCTCGTGCGACAGCCCGGTCGAGAGGGTGCGGAACACGACGCCGAGCACCAGGGCGAGGATCGCAAAGGCGATCAGCACCTCGATCAGGGTGAAGCCGCTATTGCGCTTGCGTTTCATCGATGCTCACCCGGCCGTCGAACCAGTCGACCGCCACCTCGTAGGCGCGCGCCTCGCGGCTCAGCCGCACGGCGCCCCCGGTCGATGTTCCGTCAGGGAAAAAGCGGATGCGCCCTCGAGTCTCGTCGATCTGCTCGCGCCGCGCCGTCAGCAGCGTCAGGCGGATCGCCGGCGGCACGGTGCGGGCGCGCGCCGCGCCGCTGCGCCGATACACACCGGTTTCGACGTCGATCAGCAGCCAGGTCTCGCGGTTGGTGCTGATCGCGGCGCTGCGGGCGAGGCGCAATTCGCCGCGCAGCCCCTCGGCCGCGGTCTTGATCTCGACTCCGGGCACCGCGCGCTGGATCATCGGGGTCGCCAGAGTGACAATGAGCGCGATCACGGTGAGCACGACCAGCAACTCGATCAGCGTGAAGCCCCGCGCCGCCGGCCTGGCCCGCCGGACCGTGTCACCAGCTCGTGACATCGGCATCTTCGCCGTCACCGCCTTCGCGCCCGTCGGCGCCCAGCGTGAACAGGTCATAGTCGCCGTGATCGCCGGGGAAGCGATACTCGTAGGGCTCGCCCCAGGGATCGATCAGCGAATTCTCCTTCTTCAGATAGGGCCCGTTCCAGCGCCCGGCCTCGAACGGCGCCTCGACCAGTGCCCGCAGTCCGTCGTCGGTGCCGGGATAGCGGCCCATGTCGAGCCGGTAGAGGTCGAGGATGCCGCCGAGCCGCTCGACCTGGATCGCCGCCGCGTCGCTGCGCGCCCCGCCGAGATACTTCATCACCCGGGGCACCGCGAAGGCGGCGATCAGCGACAGGATCAGCAACACGACGAGGAGCTCGATCAGCGTCAGACCACGCTCCCGGCGCCTCGGGTCCGTCTTCGGGGTGTCGGCCAAGGCTTGCTGCATCTTCGTCCTTCTTTCCGGAAATCTGGATTTTATCTTATAGTGCAATGTCATAGGTCCCCAGTATGGCGGCAAGTATAGAGCCGATGATAAAGGCGATCAAGAAGCCAAGCAGGATCGTCACCAGCGGCGCCAGCAATGCCAGCAGGCGCTCGATGCTGCGCTCGACCTCCTTGTCGTAGACGTCGGCGACCTGCAACAGCATATCCGCCAGCTTGCCGCTTTCCTCGCCGACCTCGATCAGTTGCAAGGCCAGCGGCGGGAAGCAGCCGGTGCGCCGCATCGGGGTCGACAGCCCTTCTCCCTTGGCCAGTGGCCCGATGGTCTGGCGCGCCGCTTCCGAGACCGCCCGGTTGCCGAGCGTGCCGGCGGCGATGCCGACGGCGTCGATCAGCGTCACCCCGTTGGCACGCAAGGTGCCGAGGCTGCGGCAGAACCGCGCCGTCTCGATCCGGCGCACCAGCTCGCCCAGCAGCGGCGCGCCCAGCAGCCAGCGGTCGAGGCGCAGGCGTCCGGCCGCCGACAGGCTGAAGCGCCGGAGCGCCAGCAGGGCCGCCAGCAGGGCGATCAGCAACA
>JACZTQ010000260.1 GCA_022573605.1 Pseudomonadota bacterium
TCGGGGGGGTTAGGGAGGGGGGCCGTGAATGCCCGCATCCCCGCCCGCCCCGTCTTCCCCTTGCCCTCCGGCCGCGTGCCTTTTGCGCCTGTTCCAAAAGCCGCTCCGCATCTTTTGGGCGCGCGCCGCCCCCCGACCCCTCCTCCCCGCCCCCCACCGATGATACCGGGGCAAGATCGGTGGGGGGCGGGGAGGCGGGGCCGGGGGGTGGCGCCGGAAATCCGCAAAGCGGATTTCGTCACGGGCAAAACCACGACCACGCCGTCTTCCCCTTGCCCTCCGGCCGCGCTACCACTGCAGCCATGGACCGCGACACCACAGCACCTGAGTTCCTGACCACCCGCGAGGTCGCGGCGCTGCTGCGGGTGAAACAGCGCAAGGTCTACGACCTCGCCGCTTCGGGCCAGATCCCGTGCCGCCGGGTCACCGGCAAGCTGCTGTTCCCCAGGGCCGAGGTCGAGGTCTGGCTCGCCGGCGGCCGCGCTGCCCCCGCCCCAGCCCGCCGGGCCCCCGACGTGGTCAGCGGCAGCCACGACCCGCTGCTCGACTGGGCTTTGCGGGAATCCGGCAGCGGGCTGGCCAGCTTCTTCGACGGCAGCCTCGACGGGCTCGACCGGCTCGCCGACGGCGAGGCGATCGCCTGCGGCCTGCATGTCTTCGAGCCCGACACCGGCGGCTGGAACCGCGCCCATGTCGAGGCCCGCCTACACGGCGCCCCGGTGGTGCTGATCGAATGGGCCAAACGCAACCGAGGCCTGATCGTCGCCCCGGCGCTCGAGGGCAAGATCACCGGCATCGCCGATCTGCGCGGCCACCGGGTCGCCCTGCGCCAGCCCAGGGCGGGCGGCCAGATCCTGTTCGATCACCTGCTGGCCGAGGCTGGCCTCGGCCGGGCCGACATCGATCCTATCGCCAATCCGGCCCGCACCGAGGCCGACGCCGCCGCCGCCGTTGCCTCGGGCCAGGCCGACGCCGCGCCGGGACTGGAGGCGATGGCGCGCCAGTTCCGCCTCGGTTTTGTCGCCCTGGTCACCGAGCGCTACGACATCGCCGTCGAGCGGCGCGCCTTGTTCGAGCCGCGCTGGCAGACGCTGGCCGGCTTCTGCCGCACCCCGGCCTTCGCCGCCAAGGCGGCCGAACTCGGCGGCTACGACCTCGCCGGCCACGGCCGGGTGCACTGGAACGGCCCCTGAGTCCGAACAGGTTCGATCAGTGATCACGCGGAGGGGAGCAAGCTGAAAGATTCAAACATAAATTTTTGATCTTTAAGTAACTCAGCACGTGTTATTGTAGTAAACATGGTGGAGATTCGCCCCTATTCAGCCCTCCTCAAGGGCAAGACCGCCGACCCGCATTACAGCCGGGCCGAGCGGATTGCCGACACCGTTCTCCACATCATCGGGGTCATTGCCGCGCTGGTCGCGGTGCCGGTCATGGTCACCCTGTCGGCGGTCTGGTACGGCGATGCCTCCACCGTCGGCGCGGCGGTGATCTACGGGGCCGGCCTGATCGCCATGCTGACCTTGTCGGCCTGCTATCACATGGCCCGGGACGGCCGCGCCAAGCAGATTCTGCGCCGCCTCGACCACGCCGCCATCTATGTGATGATCGCCGGGACCTACACCCCGCTGGCGGTGCTTCTCGGGGGCGATGCGGCGCCGTCGATCCTGGCCGGCATCTGGGGCGCGGCGCTGGTCGGGGTGGCTTTCAAGATGGTCTCCGCCCGGCGCTGGGAGGGGATCACGCTGACCCTCTACCTGGCCATGGGCTGGGCGATCGTGGTGGTCGGCGGCCCGATCCTGGACGGGGTGTCGAACGCCACCTTCAGGCTGATCGCCGCGGGCGGCATGCTCTACACGGTCGGCGTGGTGTTCCTCTACTGGACCCGGCTTCGCTTCCACAACGCCATCTGGCACGCCTTCGTGCTGATCGCCACCTTCCTGATCTACGCCGCGATCCTGCTCGAGATCACCCGCCGCGCCTCGGGGGTGTAGGGCGGGTCTTGCCCCGCCAATCATTGTGAACGATGCGGAGGATGGCGGGTCAAGACCCGCCCTACACCTCACCCCAACACCGAAAAGCTCGACTCGGTGTTGATCTCGCGCTTGCGCGAATAGAACCCCACATCGATCTCGCGCCCGATATAGGGCAGGGTGAAGCGCAACGGCGCCGTGTCGTGGTCGCCCCCGGCCTCGCAGTAGTCCACCAGCGCCGCCATCATCTTGCCGGCGATGGGAGCGTTCTTGTACTGGTTGCCGCTGGAGCCGCAGGCCATGTAGAAGCCCGGCAGCATCGAGCGGTCGTAGATCGGAATCCAGTCGTCCGAGGCGTCGTAGAGATCGACCACGCCGCGCATCTTCGAGGGGATGCCGAGCGAGGGCACCCGCTGGCCGTAGCGCATCGCCTGGGTCGTCCACTGGTCGCTGAAGTCGCGGTCGTAGTCGGTGTCGTCCTCGATCCATTGATGGGGGTCGCAGGGCGGGTCCTCCGAGCCGACCAGGATGTTGTTGCCCTGCTCGGGGCGGCAATAGCAGCCGATGTCGCCGTCCGAGACGATCAGCCCGTCGCGCTCGAAATCGAAGCCCTCGGGGCTCGGCAGATGCACCACCTCCTGGCGCAGCGCCCGGGTCTTGATGGTCATGTCGTCGAGCACCCCGGCCAGGGCGTTGATCTTCGAGGAGGCCGGGCCGGCGACATTGATCACCACCGGCGCGTGCAACTCCTCGCCATCGGCCAGCTTGACGCCGCGCACCCGGCCGCCGTCGCGCAAAACCTCCGTCACCGTCACCCCCAGCAGGAACGCCGCCCCCTTCGCTTTCGCGGCAAAGGCGAGGTTTTGGGCCGACAGCGCCGGGTCGTTGACATAGCCGCCATTGGGCCAGAACACCCCGCCGGTCAGCGCCGCCCCGTCAGGCTCGCCGAAGCCCGGCTGCTCCATCCGCTTGGGCGGGAAATAGCCGGTCAGGTCGTAGACCGGCAGGCGCCGGGTGATTGCCTCCGCGTCCCATTCCTCGAACGGGCAGCCCAGCGCCCGGCTGTTCTCGATATGCTTCTCCAGCCAGCCGTTCCGCGCCGTCTTCATCACCAGGCAGCCGGTCTCGCGGAACCGGGCCAGGCCGTTGGGGTCGCGGGCCTCCAGATACCCGGCCCAGTCGCGCCAGTAGTGGTAGCCCTCCCAGGCGAAGGCGGTGCCGTCGAAGGTCGAGTAGTGCATCCGGATGATGGCGCAGGAGCCGGCGGTCGAGCCATGCCCGGCCTGGGTGTTGCGGTCGACGCTCAGGGTCTTCCAGCCCTGCTTGGCCAGCTCGAAGGCGGTGGCGGCGCCGATCACCCCGGCCCCGATGATGATCGCGTCAGCGCTGCGGGTCATGGCTCTCCTCGCGTGCATTGAATAGCACCCCAAGGGGGAGGCCAACGGCGCTGCTTGTCAAGGCGGCGCGGCGCCCGGCGCATCGGGATGCGCCCTGCCGGGCAATCCTGGCCGCCACCGGGGCGCCGCCCGGAAGCGGTCTCCGGTTTCGTCCCTGCGTTGTTGCATTTCGGCTATCCCGGCGGCGAATTGACCGCGAACCGGTTGATATTGCTGGCCTCGGCCGCCACCGGCAGGCAACCTTTTCCGGCCACCCGCCCGAAGCCACCCACCCGAAGAGGAAAGCATGGACTGGGACGACGCCTACAACAACCGCGGCCACATCCCCGAGGCCGAGAGCTACCCGCCGCGCTTCGCCGCCGCGGCGGCGGCGTTCCGCGAGCGGCAGACGGCGGCGGGCCGGGCCCGGCTCGATATCGCCTATGGCGCCACGGAGCGCGAGCGCTTCGACCTGTTCCTGCCGCAAGGCATGGCTCGGGGGCTGGTGGTCTTCGTCCACGGCGGCTACTGGCGCGCCTTCGGCAAGTCCGACTGGTCGCACCTGGCGCAAGGGCCGCTGGCATGCGGCTGGGCGGTGGCGATGCCGGGCTACACGCTGTGCCCGCGGATCCGGGTCTCCGGCATCAGCCGCCAGGTCGGCGCGGCGATCACGGCGGCGGCGCGCGAGATCGGCGGGCCGATCCGGCTGGCCGGGCATTCGGCCGGCGGGCATCTGGTCACCCGGATGCTGTGCGCGGACGCGCCGCTGCCGGACGCGGTGGCCGCGCGCATCGTCTCGGTGCTGTCGATCAGCGGCGTCCACGACCTGCGCCCGCTGCTGCGCACCGCGTTGAACCAGGATCTCGGGCTCGACCGGGCCGAGGCCGCGGCCGAGAGCCCGGCCCTGCTCGAGCCGCGCCCCGGCGTGCCGCTGACCTGCTGGGCGGGGTCCGCCGAGCGCCCCGAGTTCCGCCGCCAGAACGCGCTCCTGGCCAATATATGGACCGGCTTCGGCGTCGATACCCGCGCGGTGGAGGAGCCGGACCGCCACCATTTCAACATCATAGACGGGTTGACCGAACCCGACAGCCCGCTGACCGAGGCGCTGCTGGCGCGGTAGGGCGGGTTCCGATCAGGAGGAGACGAGCCGGCCGGGGCAG
>JACZTQ010000261.1 GCA_022573605.1 Pseudomonadota bacterium
CGCCACCGGCAAGGGCAACGACCAGGTGCGGTTCGAGCTGGCGGCCTACGCGCTGGAGCCCGACATCCGGATCATCGCGCCGTGGCGGGAATGGGACCTGACCAGCCGCACCAGGCTGATCGAATGGGCCGAGGCGCACCAGGTGCCGATCCCCACCGACAAGCGCGGCGAGGCGCCGTTCTCGGTCGATGCCAACCTGTTGCACACCTCGTCCGAGGGCAAGGTGCTGGAGGACCCGGCGGTGGCCGCGCCGGACTATGTCTACCAGCGCACGGTGGACCCGGAGGACGCGCCGGATACGCCGGAGCACATCGAGATCACGTTCGAGAGGGGCGATCCGGTGGCCATCGGCGGCGAGGCGATGAGCCCGGCCACCCTGCTGACGGCGCTCAACGAATACGGCCGCAAGCACGGCATCGGGCGGCTCGATCTGGTCGAGGGGCGCTATGTTGGGATGAAGTCGCGGGGCATCTACGAGACGCCCGGCGGAACCATCCTGCTGGCCGCGCACCGGGGCATCGAGTCGATCACGCTGGACCGCGGGGCGGCGCATCTGAAGGACGAGATGATGCCGAAATACGCCGAGCTGATCTACAACGGCTACTGGTTCAGCCCGGAGCGCGAGATGCTCCAGGCGCTGATCGACACCAGCCAGGAGCACGTCAACGGCACCGTGCGGGTCAAGCTCTACAAGGGCTCGGCGAGCGTGGTCGGGCGCTGGTCGGAGGATTCGCTGTATTCCGAGCAGCACGTCACCTTCGAGGACGACCGGGGCGCCTACGACCAGAAGGACGCGGCCGGCTTCATCAAGATCAACGCGCTCAGGCTGCGCCTGCTGGCGATGCGCGACAGGAGGCGCAAGGGGTGAGCAGGGCTGGGGGCCGGACGCTGCGTAGGGTGGGTCGTTTCGACCCACCGATTGTGTTCGGCAATGGATGGTGGGTCGGGACGACCCACCCTACGGCCCAACCCTCCTGCCGCCCGACTCCAACGGTAGTGTTTTGGTAGTGCATTGGTAGTGGCCCCGACGCGACCTTCGAATTGCGCTCACGAGGCGTCGTGTCTCGCCCCACCCGTTGCGCGCGGGCAGGGATGGCGAGCCGAAACGGTCCACCCCGCGGCGCAATCGCCGGGCGTCTCAGCAGGGGCCGGGGCGTTCCGAAGCGGCCTCGATCTCGATCAGGCTTTCAAGCTCGGCCCGGGTTATCGCGCCTTGAACGAGGGTGCGTCCGACGACCAGTGACGGCGTGCCGAGAAACCCCAGTTCCCTGGCCAGGGCCGATGTGCGCCTCAGGGCAAGCGTGGTCTCGTCGGAGGCCATGTCCCGGCGTAGGCGAGGTTGATCCAGGCCAAGGTCCTTGGCCAGGTATTCCATGTATCCGATCGAGGGAATAAATCCGCTTCGCATCAGTTTTGCATGGACTTCGCGGTATCGCCCCTGCCGGTCGGCCGCCAAGGCCGCGCGGGCCGCCAGTTCCGAACCCTCGCCGAGGATCGGCCACTCTTTATAGACGATGCGCAAGTCGTATTTGGTTTGTACCTGGTCAAGAATATTAACCAGGGTTTTGCAGTACGGACAACGGTAGTCAAAAAATTCTACAATTGTAACTTTGGCTCCGTTATCTCCAACTACGGGTGAGGCGGGGTCTTGAAACAGTGCTTCACAAACATTCAGCTCACCATTTTGCCGTTGATCTCCATGCTCGCCAGATCGGTCAGCCAATTCGAATCCGAGGATCGGATCGAGGTTAATCGAGGATTCTCTGTCGAGAACCAATTCCCGGAACCCTTGTGGAGTATCGCGCTCGATGAACTTGAGGTTATCGGGTCTTTCGATCGCCAAGAAGAAGTAACCTGCCACCAATGCAACCGCCGGTATGAGCGCGCGCCAATATTTCTTTACTGTTTCCATCTCGACCGGCTTTTCCCAGGCGCCCCCGCATGAGTCAAAGTTTAACCGGAGTCGAGGTGATCTACCAGATTGGAGCGGGCCGGGATGCCCGGTCGCGGGCTGTGTCACCGGGGAGTCACCGCCGGGTGCTATGGGAGGCGCGGTTTGTGTGCTATGGGGGGCGGAATTTGGCGCCGGACTCCGGTCTTCGCAGATCGGGATATGGCGCACGGGCCCGTTGGGCCGTGATCCGGCATTGCCGGCTGAAACCCTTGTGAGGCGCCAACATGAAGTCTGTCGCGGCCGGTTACGCAACGAAAACCATCCGACGCGGCGTGCGCTTCGGGCGAACGCTGCTCAGGTCTTCGATCGAGCGCAACGCCAGACGGCTCGCGGACGAGGCGGCCGGGCGCGGCAGCGGCCTGATCCGGATGCCCGAGGAGGACGGCTACGCCAGTTTCCCGGCGCTCGAGCTGTCCGGGGTGGGCGCGTCCATCCCGGCGCTGCGCCAGCTTGGCGAGAGCTGGAAATCGGATGCCTCGCGGAAAAAAACAAAGTGCCGATCAATCTCCTCGAGACCGACGACCTGTTCGAACACCGGGCGCTGATCGATCTTGCGGTCCACGACGACATCCTGGCCGCGGTGACGGCCTATCTGGGTCAGGTTCCCCGGCTCTACAACGTGATGTTCTGGTGGTCGCCGCCGAGCCAGACCCTGACGGGAAGCCAGCGCTATCACTACGACCATCGCGACACCCGCCAGGCCAAGGTGTTCATCAACCTGAGCGACGTGACCGAGGAGAACGGCCCGCTGCATTTCCTGAAGCCGGCGGATTCGCTCAAAGTCGATGCCAAGGTCGGCTATTCGCAGGGCCGCTATACCGATGAGGAGGTCTACGGCGCGGTCTCGAAGAGCGATGTGCTGACCGCGGTCGGAGAGGCCGGCAGGGGCTTTATCGTCGATACCGCGCGCTGTCTGCACTACGGCAGCCGGGGCAACCGGTCGGACCGGTTCATCCTGCTGCTGAACTTCGCGCGGGTCAACAGCGTCGATCCCGGGAAGGGCTGCGTCGTGCTCGACCCGGTGCGAAAGCGCTTGGTGCGCGAGTTCTACGATTCGGATCCGGTGCGCGCCGTCGTGCTCGACTCGCCGCTCTAGAGCGGACTCCACCCGGGTAGAGCCCGCGTCGGGCCGGCGCCGCCGCGGCCGGGGCGGCGTCGTTGCCCGGATTGGGTTCTGGCCCGGCTCACGGCACCTCGCCCGATTGCTTCAGCCAGCGGGCCATGCCCTGGATGTTGAGGTCGCGCCAGATGCCGTAGGCGCCCCAGTCCGGATAGGCGCCGGTATCGAGCCCGGCGACGATCTCGGCCACCGACTTGCCGGCGGTCAGCTCGGCGGCCACCGCGGCGCGGAGCCATTCGACGTATTCGCGGGCCTCGACCGCGTCCGCCTTGTCGCCGAGGCGGCTGTGGCCGGGGGCGAGGATGGCGAAATCGAGCGCCTCGACGCGGCGGGTCTGCTCGATCAGTCCGGCGATGTCGGCGCCGGGGAAGTCCTTGTAGGGCAGGCGGCCGGGCGAGACCACGTCGACGACAAAGGCCACGTTCTCGGGCCGGATCACCATCGCCAGCATGTCGCTGCCGTGGCCGGGGCCGAGGGAGGTCAGCTCGAAGGTATGGTTGCCGACGGTGAAGTTCAGGCGCTCGGAGAAGCGGATGTCGGGGGCGACGCCGTCGATCTCGGGCGGCGCGTTCTCCTGGGCGATCACGGTGGCGGTATCGGCGAACACCGCGCCGCCGGAGGCGTGGTCGGGGTGGCTGTGGCTGTAGACCAGGTGGGTGACCGGCTTGGCGAAGCGGCGGGCGATTTCGGCCTTCAGCCAGGCGGCGGCCTCGGCGTTGATCGGGTCGGTGACGACGACGCCCGCGCTGGTGACGACGAAGACCGTGGTGTGGAAATTGTTCTGGAAGCGCCAGACATCGCCGGCGATGTGGGTGATCTCGCGCTTGGGCTCCTGGGCCAGGGCGGGCAGGGCGAGGGCGGCCGCCAGCAGGGCGGCGGTGAGGGTTCGGAATAACATTGGCAAGATTCCCCGTTTGATTGTTGTGGCTTGAGGTTAACCTCAGTTGGCGAGTCGTCCGAACGGAAAATCGCAGGTGCAGAGCGGAAGGCAGGACCATGGCGGAGATCAGGCTCGACCACATCGTTGTCGCGGCGGCCGATCTGGCCGAGGGCCGGGACTGGGTCGAGGGGCTGCTCGGGGTCCCGGCGGCAGGCGGCGGGCGCCATGAGGCGATGGGCACCCACAACGCGCTGTGGGGGCTGGGGGAGAGCTATCTGGAGGTGATCGCGGTCGATCCGGCGGGCGTGCGCCCGGAGCGGCCGCGCTGGTTCGGCTTCGACGATCCGGCGGTGCGGGCCCGGCTGGCGCAGGGGCCGTGCCTGCTGAGCTGGGCGGTCTCGACCGGTGATCTGGCGGCGATCCGCGCGCCGCTGCCCTGTCACCCGCCGGAGGATTTCGCCCGCGACGACCTGCGCTGGCTGGTGGTGCTGCCCGAGGGTTCCGCCTTGCCGCCCGCCGGCGCCTGGCCACCGACGCTCCG
>JACZTQ010000262.1 GCA_022573605.1 Pseudomonadota bacterium
GGCCGGGTCGCGCCCGCGTGGTCGGGGACCGAGAAGGCGAGCTGGGGGCTGTGGATGGCGAGGCCGCGCCGGGCCACCTCGTCGAGGCCGCGCGCGCCGCTGAGGTCGTGCAGCAGGTTGCGGTCGACATGCAGCAGCGCGTAGCCCTCGCCGAGGTCGGCGACCAGGTGGGGGGTCCAGGTGTTCTCGAACAGGGTGCGGGGGGTCATGGGGCTGGCCCGCGTCGGCGCCGGGCTGGAGGCGTCATGGCCCTCTCCTCCTTCCCCTCTCCCAAGGGGAGAGGGAGGCGAAATCGGTGGGGGTGGCGCTTGCCCTCGGCCACTCGGGAGGAACGGCGATGTCGCAGCCTCCCCCCCGACCCCCCTCCCAGAGGGAGTGGGGGGCGAAATTGGCGCCCGCCACGCCTTTTCAGCAGAACCTGCGATCGAGGCCGGGCGATGATCTCGCCGTTTGCGCCCCCCACTCCCCCTGGGAGGGGGGTCGGGGGGGAGGCGTGCGACGCTGCCGATGGGCGCGGCGGCGGGGCGATGATGGCGATGCGGCTCGGTGTGGTCATGCGGGGTTCTCCTGGGGGGTGCCCCGCCGATGCAATGTCATGGCGAACGGCGGGGAGTCAAACCGCAGGCCGGAAAATGAGCCGGTGTTGGGCCGGGTTTTCTTGCCGCGGTGGCGCTGGCTCGGGTAGAGGGGTGGGAGAGCTGATGACGGGAGAGACGCCGGTGAAACTGGAAGAGAACAGGGAGCACCGCTACGTGCCTTTGGAGGCGCTGCGGGCGCGGGTCGGCGAGGAGATCGGGGTCTCGGACTGGCTGACCATCGGCCAGGACCGGATCGACGCTTTTGCCGATCTGTGCGGCGATCACCAGTTCATCCATGTCGATCCGGAGCGCGCCGCCGCGACCCCGTTCGGAGGCGCCATCGCGCACGGCTTCCTGACGCTCTCGCTCTTGACCTGGTTCGCCGCCGGGGTGCGACCGCGCATCGAGGGCACCCGCCACAGCGTCAATTACGGCCTCGACCGGCTGCGCTTCGTCGCCCCGGTGCCAGCCGGCGGGCGGGTGCGGGGGCGGTTCCGGCTGACCTCGCTGGAGGAGCGCAAGCCCGGCGAGATCACCCAGCACTACCGGGTGACGGTCGAGATCGAGGGGGGAGAGCGCCCTGCCCTAGTCGCCGACTGGATCACCCGGGCCTATCTGGAGGCCGGCTGATGCGGGCGCTGCTGGTCGAGGACTTCGGGCCGTTCGAGACCCACGGGATCAAGGAATTGCCCGACCCGGCGCCGGGGCCGGGCGAGGTGATCGTCGAGGCCCGCGCGATGGGCTTGAACTTTCCCGATCTGCTGATGGTCGAGGGCAAGTATCAGCACCAGCCCGCGCGCCCCTTCATCCCCGGTTTCGACGCCGCCGGGGTGGTGAGCGCCGTTGGCGAGGGGGTCGGCCGGGTGGCGCTGGGCGACAGGGTGCTGGTCTCGCTGCGCCACGGCGCCTTCGCAACCAGGGTGACGGCGCCCGAGCAGGGCGTCTGGCGGATGCCCGAGGCGATGAGCTTCGAGCACGGGGCGGCGTTCGGGCTGGCCTATCTGACGGCCTATATCTCGCTGCTCGAGAACGCCGGCGCCAAGGCCGGCGAGACCGTGCTGATCACCGGGGCGTCGGGCGGCGTCGGGCTGGCCATGGTGCAGTTCGGCGCCGCCAGGGGGATGCGCATCATCGGCGGCGCCACCAGTGCGGAAAAAGCGCTGCTGGCGCAGGAAAACGGCGCCGAGTCGACGGTCGATCTGGCCTCGGAAAACCTGCGCGACAGCCTGCGCGAGGAGATTTATGCCCTGACCGAAGGGGCCGGCGTCGATCTGGTGGTCGATCTGGTGGGGGGCGATGTGTTCGACGCCGCGATCCGGGCGATCCGGCCCGGCGGGCGGATCGCCATCGTCGGTTTCGCCGGCGGGCGGATTGCCGAGATCAGGACGAATTACCTGCTGAACAAGCGCTTGAGCGCGATCGGCTCGCCGCTGACCTCCGGGCGTGACGGGACGGACGCGCTGAAGGACAGGGCGATGGCGGAGCTGTTGCGGCTCTATGAGGCCGGCGGGCTGCGGCCGGTGATCTCGGCCCGGATCGCCTTCGACGACTGGCGCGAGGGGTTCCGGCGTTTCCGCGAGCGCCGGGTCACCGGCAAGATGGTGATGGCGCCGTGAGCGAGACCCTGAGCCTTGAGGACTTCCTTGCCGGGCTGGCGGCCGAGGACGCGGCCCGGGTCCGGGTGGCGGCGGCGCGGATCGATGAACTGGAGCGCGAGGTCGGGCCGCCGGGCTGGATCGAGAACAACCTGGTGCACCTGGCGCTGGCGGCGCTGGCGCTGTTCGGGCTCGGGGTCGCCGGCCTGATCGGTGTTCCGGGCTGGCTCCGGGCGATGTTCGGGCTGGGCGGGGTGACGCTGATGGTGGCGGCGTTTCCGGCCCTGGTGCTGGCCTATCTGTGGTCGGTGCGGGGGCGGACCGGCGCCGACTACGAGAAGATGGAACTGAACGAGAAGCATTTTCTGCCCCATGGCGGCTATTACTTCGGCGCGCCGGCCGGTTTGGGCAAGGTCGTGCGGGCCCATCCCGGATCGGGCGAGAAGAACCTGCGCGAGCAGGTCCAGGCGCGTTACGACGCCCTCCAGGCTGTCGTGGCGTCCAAACCCGATGCCGCTCGGCCCCGCGTGCTCTCGGCCACGCGCTACTCCGACAAGCTCTACACGGCCGGGGCGGGCTCGACGGAGGGCGGCGTCATCGATGGAGCCGGCGGTGTCAACGTCGCCGCCCTGGCTGGTCTGGAGCGAAACCCCATCATCAGCCTGGAGAGCATCATCGCCATGGCGCCGGAAGTCATCTTCATCCCCCAGCCGCTGGAGTTCGGAGCGGAGGAGTTCCGGCAAGACCTGCTGGATAATCCGGCGTTGGCCGAGGTCCCGGCGATCGCGGACGGGCGGGTCTACCTGGTGTCGGGTATCCTGTACACCACGCTGTCGTTCTGGAACCTGCGAGGGTCCGAGGATCTGGCGAAAATCCTCTGGCCCGAGGACTTCGCCGGGAAGGAGTTTGGGCCATTCAGCTTCCCCGAATGACCGGGCAGTGCCCGGCGCCGGCACGGGATTCCCGCAGTGCAGGGAAGGACTCGCCACTGGCGCTCGCTGCCCGAGACCTGGTCTATCAGATCGATGGGACCCGCATCATCGACGGCGTCGCCATCGGAGCGCGCCGGGGCGAGTTCATCGGCCTCATCGGCCCCAACGGCGCGGGCAAAACGACGCTGCTCAAGACGGTCTCGGGGCTGCTGAAGCAGCAAGAAGGAGCGGTGTGGCTCGAAGGGACCGACCTGGGTGAAATGTCGGCCGGCGACATTGCCAAGGTCCTGGCCATGTTGCCGCAGCTGACGCCGTACACCTTCGGATTTACCGCGCTGGAAGTGGTAATGATGGGCCGCTATCCCCACATGGGCCGGTTTCAGGTGGAGGGCGCCGCCGAGCGCCGGCTCGCCATCGAGGCGATGCGCTTGACCGAGACCGACGCGTTCGTCGAGCGTACCGTGGCCAGCCTCTCCGGCGGAGAGCGCCAGCGCGTCTTTCTCGCCCGGGCCCTGGCGCAGCAGCCGAAGGTCTTGCTCCTGGACGAACCGACGGCGAACCTGGACGTGCAGTACCAGCTCAAGGCGTTGGACCTGGTGCGGAGCCTGGTCAGTGAGGGAATGACGGCCATCGCCGCCATCCATGACCTGCCCCTGGCGGCGCGGTACTGTCATCGGCTGGTGCTCATGAGCAAGGGCCGCGTCCTGGCGGAGGGGACGCCGGAGACGGTGTTGACTCCTCAGAACATCGAGGAGGCCTTCGGAGTCAGGGCGGTGGTCTATCCCGACCCGCTCACGGGCGCCCTCACCTTGAGCCTGGTCCCGACGAGTCGGGATCCAGACGAGGCCACGGCGAGGGGTGTTCGGGTCCACGTCGTCTGCGGAGGCGGGACGGGGGGGCGGCTGATGTACGAGCTGCTGCGGGCCGGATTCGAGGTCACCGCGGGCGTCCTGGGGGCCGGTGACGCCGACCGCCGCGCCGCCGACATCCTGGGGGTCGAGTACGTGCCGGCGCCGGCCTTCGGCGGCATCGATGACCACGCCCATGCTGTCCACCTGGGGCTGCTGGATGCGGCCGAGGTGGTGGTGCTCTGTGAGACGCCGTTCGGAGCGAACAACCTCCGCAACCTGGAGGCCCTTCGCGGCCGATCGCGACTTCTCACCATCCAGACACGGCCCTTTGCCGAGCGGGATTACACCGGCGGGGAGGCCCAGCGCATGTTCGACGGCCTGGCGCCTATCGCACGCTGCGCCGGCCCCGAGGAGGCGGTGGCGGCGATCGGAGAAATGACGAGGCCCGCCAAGAGCAACCGGGAGAAAGCAAGCGAGAAAGGAACGTGATGGCAGACGCAACGAAGGACCCGTCGAGACCGGCCCCTC
>JACZTQ010000023.1 GCA_022573605.1 Pseudomonadota bacterium
CACCAGTGCCGGGTTGAGGGCGTGCAGCACATCCGGGCCGAGGCCCCATTTCTCCAGCGTGCCGGGGCGGAAATTTTCGGCCAGCACGTCGGCGCGGCGGACCAGTTGCTTCAGCGTCGCCACGCCCTCGGGAGATTTCAGGTCAAGGGTGACCGAGGGCTTGTTGCGGGCCTCGGAGAGCCAGGCCAGGGTGCGTTCGGGGTCGTCCGTGGCGGTGCCGAAGCGGCGCATCGGGTCGCCGCCCTCGGGGTGCTCGATCTTGATCACCTCGGCGCCGAACTCGCCGAGAATCGACGCCGTCAGGGGGGCGGCGATGAAGGTGGCGAGATCGAGCACGCGGATGCCGTCGAGGGGTTTCATCCGCCCTGCCCCGGCGGTTCCGCCTCGATCTCGGCGAACATCTCGCGGGCGACGCGGAAAGCGTCGAGCGCCGCCGGGGCCCCGCAATAGACGGCGCTCTGGAGCAGGCATTCGCGGATTTCCTCGCGGCTAACGCCGTTCCTCAGCGCCCCGCGCAGATGAAGCTTCAGTTCCGCCGGACGGTTCAGCGCCGTCAGCATGCCGATGTTGAGGATCGAACGGCTGCGGCGGTCCAGCCCGGGGCGGCGCCAGATGTCGCCCCAGGCGTATTTCGTGATGTATTCTTGGAGTGGCATGTTGAAATCGTCGGACGCGGCCAGCGAGCGCTCGACATGATCCGCGCCGACGACCTCGCGGCGGATCTCCAGCCCCTTGTTCCAAAGCTCGTCCGTCATGCAAGCACCCGGATCGGATTGCCCGCCAGCCACGATTCGAGGCTCTCGACGATCTCGCCGTAGAAGGCGCGGTAGGTGCCCTCCGTGACGTAGCCGAGATGGGGGGTCAGGAGGGTGCGCGGGCAGGAGCGGATCGGGTGGTCCGGGGGCAGCGGCTCGGCGTCGTAGACATCGATTCCGGCGCCGGCGATGCGGCCCTCGGTCAGCGCCGCGATCAGGGCGTCGGTGTCGACGATGGGGCCGCGCGAGGTGTTGATCAGGTAGGCGGTGGGTTTCATCTGCGCCAGTTCGGCCGCCCCCACGAGGCCGCGTGAACGCTCGCCGAGTTTGTAGTGGATGGTGATGAAATCGGAACGGGCGAACAGCTCGGCCTTGTCGACCCGGACAGCACCCGCCTCGGCCGCCGCCTCGTCGGTCAGGTTCTGGCTCCAGGCGATCACGTTCATCTCGAAGGCGTGGGCAATTTTGGCCATCTTGGTGCCGAGCCGCCCGAGGCCGAGGATGCCCAGCGTCTTGCCCTGCATGTCCAGCCCCAGGGTGGTGATCCAGGCGCCCTCGCGCATGCGGGCGTTCTCGAGGTGGATGTTGCGGGCCAGCGACAGCATCAGGCCCCAGGCCAGCTCGGGCGTGGCCTGGGCCGAGCCGCCGGTGCCGAGCACGGGGATGCCGCGGTCCTTGCAGGCGTCGAGGTCGAGGGCGGCGTTGCGCATGCCCGCGGTGACGACCAGCTTCAGCTTGGGCAGCCGCTCGATCAGGTCGCGCTTGAAGGGGCTGCGCTCGCGCATGATGCAGACGATCTCGTAGGGCGCCAGCCGGTGGGCAAAACCGTCGAGCCCCTCGTAGATGTCGGAAAAGAAGGTGATCTCGTGCGCGCGCTCGAGGCCGCTCCAGTCGGCCATCTCGCGGGCGACGTTCTGGTAGTCGTCGAGGACGGCGATTTTCATCTGTGCTCCCTTTGTCAGGCGATCCGGTAATGGGCGATGAAATCCCGGTCGGGCGCAACCCCCAACCCGGGGCCGCCGGGCAGGCCGACGCTGCCGCCGCTCTCGCGCACCTGGCGCTGGATTTCCAGCGGCTCGGCCAGCAGTTCGTCGCGGAAGCGGTTGGGGGTGGTGTCGAACTCGAGCATCGGTTGCCACGGGTGCAGGCCGCCGGGCAGGTCCGGCATCGCCGCCAGCAGGTGCATGTTGGTGGTCACCGCGATGGCCGAACCCCAGACATGGTTGATCACCGGCACGAAATGGGCGTGACACAGCGCCACCACCTTGAGAAATTCGCTGATCCCGCCCAGGGCGCAGACCTCGGGCTGGGCGATCCCGACGGCGCGCGCCTCGAGCAGGTCCTTCCAGCCCCAGCGGGTGAACTCGGCCTCGCCGCCGGCGATGGTGGTCTTCAGCCCGGCGCGCAGTTCGGCGTAGCCCGCCTTGTCCTCGGGGGCGACCGGTTCCTCGAACCAGTAGGCGCCGAGCTCGTCGAGGGCATGGCCGACATAGAAGGCGTCGGCGGTGGTGTAGCAGTGGTTGGCGTCGACCATGAACCGGTAATCCTCGCCGACGCCCTCGCGCACCGCCCGGGCCAGCGCCACGTCCTGGCGCGGGCCGAGGCCGACCTTCATCTTGGTCGCGGCGTAGCCGGCCTCGCGGATTGCCGCCGCCTCGTCGCGGAAGGCGGCGGCGAGGTCGGGCACGCGGCGCAGCATCATGCCGTAGCCGTAGACCGGGATGCGCTCGCGGCACGGCCCCCCGAGGAGGCGGTAGAGCGGCAGCCCGGCGACCTGCCCGGCGATGTCCCAGAGCGCGATGTCGATCCCGGAAAGCGCCTGGATCGGCATGCCCTTCTGGCCGTGATCGCGCAGCATGTTGTAGCAATGGTGCCAGATCGCCTCGCGCGCCAGCGGGTCGCGCCCGAGCAGCATCGGCTGGAGCACCTGCTCGACGATGGTCCGATTGGCCAGCGCGATATTGCCGGGGCCGAAGCATTCGCCCCAGCCGGTCACGCCGTCGGAGGTCTCGACCTCGACCAGATGCGCCGTGCGGGCGGTGAAATACTGCTGCGAATAGCCCAGTTCCTGGTCGAGCTTGTGTTGCAGGACGTGGCTGGTGATGCGGGTGATCTTCATCGCGTTGCCTCCCGCGCCCGGCCGTGAAACTCGAGCAGCAGGGCGTTGACCACCTCGGGCGCCTCGTACATGGCCCAGTGGCCGCAGGCGGGGATGACGTGGGTCTCGATGTCGGGCCGGATGGCGCGGCACATGGCGAAGCGCTCGGCAATCGAGGGGATCGCGGCGGCGTCGTGCGCGCCGTAGATCACCTTGACCGGGCAGGTCTGGGCGCCGATCAGGCGCGGGGTGTCGCCGGTCCAACTCAGGCGGCGGCTGTCGAAGCGGCTGCGCTCGATATTGCGGAACTGCATGCCGATGGCCCAGTCGTCGATCTTGGCGCGGTCCCAGAGCATCAGCCGGGCGAGGTTCTCGGCGTGCATGGCGCGGAGCTCCTGCTCCGTCGGGGTGCGGTCCAGCCGCTTGGCGAGACGGCGGCGGCTGTCCAGGGTGAACTCCCTGCCCTTCGGCGGGCCGTAGCCGGCGCCGCCGGTCATCGAGAGCGAGGCGGCGCGCGGGCCGAGAGCCACGGCGGTGGCGGCCGCGATCAGGCCGCCGAAGGAGAATCCGGCGAGGTGGATGCGCGGCGCGTCACCGCAGATCTCGGCCACCGCCTCGGCCACCACGGCGAGGTAGTCGTCGTTCGAGATGTCCGGCGCCACGGCGGTGGAATCGCCGTAGCTGGGCTGGTCGATGGCGATCACCCTAAAAGCGCTGGCCAGCGCATCGACATTGCGCACCCAGTGCCGCCACGACCCGGCCCCGCCATGCATCAGCACCAGCGGCTCGCCGGCGCCGAATTCACGGAACGCGACCCCGTTGGCGGTGCGCCGGAACGGCGTCTCGACAAAACGCCGGTCCAAATCGGGGGCGAGGTTCACTTGGGCCCTCAGTCCCAGGGCTTCTCGTCGTCGTAGACCTGCTCGGGCATCGGCAGGCCGGCGAAATCGGCCGCTGTCAACGGCCGGTCGGGGCACAGCCCGAGCTTTTCCAGCACCAGCATCAGTTGGCGGGTGTGCTGGCCGGAATGCCAGGCGACGCGCTCCAGGTAGTCGTGCAGGGTCTGCTCGCCGTAGTAGACCTCCGCCCGGCGGGCAAAATCACCGCCCCTGTGGGCCTCCCACCAGGCGTTGAAGCGGGCCCTGGTGGCCCGGCCGGAGGCGGCGAGGTCGGCGGCGGTGCGCACCTGGGCGGGTGCGGGGCGGCGGTAGGCTTCCTCGGTCAGGGCCAAGCCCTCGGTCTCGTCGACCAGGGAGTCGACGATCTGGAAGATGTGGCTGGCGAGGTCGCGAAAGCTGCGCGGGCGGTTCGGCAGCAGGTCGCCGAGATGCGCCTCGGGAAGCTGGGCGGCGAAGCGGATGGCGCCCTCCAGGATGGTGTCGATGCGGTCGCGCAGCGTCGCCGGCGGCAGCACTTCGCGGTTCAGCTCGATCCCGGCGATGCGCGCCACGTCGCGCAGGATCTGGCCGCTGACCCATTGTGCGCCCCTGCCCTTGCCGCGGGCGACCACCGGCACCAGGCGCACGCCGAGGGCTTCGAGTTCCTTGAATCCGCGCTCGTCGGCGAGCACGTCGATCGAGACGAAGGGGACGCCGTGGCGCTTCAGCAACTCCTTGGTGCGCAGGCAACTCGAGCAGCCCGGCTGCCAGTAGACCCGGAGTTCGGGTTCGGTCGCGGTCGCGGTCATTTTTGGTGCCTCCGTGGCTGCGTTTTCGGGCGGCGCTTGCCCGCGGGAAATCCCATCCCTAATGATGGTCGCAGGTTACCAGCGCGAAATGGCGTTTCGCAAGCGGTGTGGGAAAGGCGGATGCCGGAAAGGCGGATCAAGGGGATGGACGGGCGCTCGGAGAAAGCGACGCTGCACGATGCGCTGTTCCGGCCGCGCAGCATCGGGCTGGTGGGGCTGTCGAGCGACCGGCGGCGCCCCACCGGGCGGGTTCTGGATATCCTCTGCCGGGGCGGCTATGGCGGCCGGATCTACGTGGTCAATCCGCGCCACGACGAGGTGCAGGAGGCGCGGGCCTATCCCAGCCTGGGCGATCTGCCGGAGGCGCCGGAGCATGTCTATGTGCTGCTCGGCACGCGGCTGGCGGAGCAGGCGGTGCGCGATTGCGCCGCGATCGGGGTCAGGGTGGTCACCGTGCTGGCGGACGGGTTCGCCGAGACCGGGCCCGAGGGCGCGGCGCGCCAGCGGGCCATGGTGGAGACCGCGCGGGCGGCGGGGATGCGGCTGCTGGGGCCGAACTCGATGGGGCTGGCCGACCACCACGGCGGCGCCTGGATCACGGTGAACGCGATCTACGGCGAGCCGGATCAGTTGGCCGGGCGGGCGGTGCTGATTTCGCAGAGCGGCTCGATGATGGGCGGGCTGATCAGCCGGGCGCGCAGCCTCGGGCTGGGGTTCGCGAAATCCATCGCGGTCGGCAACGAGGCCGACCTCAGCGTCGGCGAGATCGGGCTGCTGTGCATCGACGACCCGAACGTGGATGTGTTCCTGCTGTTCCTCGAGACGATCCGCGAGGCCGGCCCGCTGGCCGCGTTCGCCACCGCCGCGCAGGCGGCGGGCAAGCCGGTGATCGCTTACAAGATGGGGCGCTCGAAGGTGGGCCAGCAGCTTGCGGTGGCGCATACCGGGGCGGTGCTCGGCGACGACGCTGTGGTCGATGCCTATCTGCGCGATGCCGGCATTGCCCGGGTCCATACGCTGGACGGGTTGGTCGAGGCGGCGACCCTGTTCGCCGGGCGGCGGCCGTTGGGCAAGACCGACCCGGCGGTGGGTGTGCTGACCACCACGGGGGGCGGCGGGGCCGCGGTCTGCGACCGGCTGGCGCTGACCGGAGCGCGGATCGAGCCCGCCGGGGAGGCGACGCTGGCGGCGATCCGGGCGACCGGATTGAACGTTGTCCGGGCGCCGATGACCGACCTGACGATGGCCGGCGCCGGGCCGCGGTTCGTGCGCCCGGCGCTGGAGGCGATGATGCGCGATCCGGGATTCGACGTGGTGGTGTCGGTGTCGGGCTCGTCGGCACGCTCGGCGACGGCCGAGACCATGCGCCCGCTGATCGAGGCCGACAAGGGCGGCAAGCCGTTCGGGGCCTTCCTGACCCCGGAGGCAACCGACGGGCTGCGGCTGCTGGTCGAGGCCGGGGTGCCGGCCTTCCGCACCCCGGAATCCTGCGCCGATGCGATCGGGGCGCTGTTGCATTGGCGCCAGCCCAGGGCGGGGATCGCACCGGCCTCCTCGGCGCCGGAGCAGGGTGCGGTGATCGATGAGCGCGCCTCGCTGGCGTTGCTGGAGGGGCTGGGGGTGCCGGTGGTGGCGTCGCTGGAGGTGAGTGTTGCCGAAGTGGGCAACGCCGCCCTGCCCTTCGCCTATCCGGTGGTCGCCAAGGTGCTGTCGGAGGCGGTGCCGCACAAGACCGAGGCCGGCGGCGTGGTGGTCGGGATCGCCGGGCGCCAAGCGCTGGCGGCGGCGGGGCTGGAGATTGCCGCGAGCGTGGCCGCGCATCATCCCGGCGTGACGGTGGACCGGGTGCTGGTGCAGCCGATGGTCGCGGGGTTGCAGGAGGTGCTGCTGGGTTATCGCCGCGACGCGCAGGTCGGGCCGGTGGTGACGCTGGCGCCGGGGGGGGTGCTGGTCGGGCTCTACGACGACAAGGCGGTGCGCCTCGCGCCGGTGGACGAGGCGACGGCGGCGGAGATGATCGGGGAGGTCGTCGGCCTCGCGCCGTTGCGCGGCCATCGCGGGCTGCCAAGGGGCGATCTGGCGGCGCTGGCGCGGGCCCTGGCGGCGTTCTCGCGGCTGGCGGAGTTGGCCGACGTGGTGGAGGCGGATGCGAACCCGGTCATGGTGATGGAGAGCGGGGTCGTCGCGGTCGATGCGCTGATCGTGAGGGGCGGATGAGAGGGGCGCTGTGCGGCCGGACCGGATCGATACGTCGTAGAAGAACGGAGGGGCGGTGCGTGGACGCCACCGCCGTAGCCTCCCCCCCGGCCCCCCTCCCAGAGGGAGTGGGGGGCGAAATCGGCGGGTGCTGGGCGAACGCGGAGCGGTGTGAAAGGTTGAAATGACTGGGCTGATGCAGGGCTTCCCGCCCCCGCCCGAGGGCCGGGTAACGCTGGCGAACTGGCGTACGCCGCCGTTCAATCGCTGGGCCTTCCAGCATGTGCGCGAACTTGTGCCGTCGGCGGATATTGCCAATGATCCCAATCGCGTGCGGACGTTACCTCAAGCTTCTATCGATCTGTCCGGGGTGCGGGTTCCGGACGGCGACGGGGCGCTTTCCTTCGATGCCTTCCTGGAGCGCACCGGCACCGATGCGCTGGTGGTGCTGCATCGCGGGCGACTGGTCTACGAGCACTACGCCAACGCGATGACGGCGGCGACGCCGCATATCCTGATGTCGGTGTCCAAATCGGTGCTGGGGTTGCTGGTGGGGATCCTCGCCGGGCGCGGGGAGCTGGACCCGGAGGCGCCGGTGACAGCCTATGTGCCGGAGGTGAAGGGCACCGCCTATGCGGGCGCGCGGTTGCGCGATCTGCTGGACATGCGGGCCGGAGTGCTGTTCGACGAGGACTACCTGGCCACCGGCGGGGCGATCATCGAATACCGCAAGGCGACACTGTGGGAGCCGTTGGCGCCGGGACAGGCGCCCTCGGACCTGCGCTCGTTCTACGCCACCCTGACGGAGCGCGACGGCGCGCACGGGCGGCCGTTCCACTACATCTCGATCAATACCGATCTGCTCGGCTGGGCCATCGAGCGCGCCACCGGGCGGCGCTACGCCGATCTGGTCGGCGAATTGCTGTGGCGGCCGATGGGGGCGGAGCGGAGCGCCTATATCACCGTCGACCGGCTCGGCGCGCCGCGCTGCGCCGGGGGGCTGTGCTGCACCCCGCGCGATCTGGCCCGGCTGGGGCAGGTGTTCGCCGAGGGTGGTGGCGGGATCGTGCCGGAAGGCTGGCTCGACGACATCGTGAGCGGGGGTGACCGGCAAGCCTGGACGCAAGGCGCCGGGGCCGAGAACTACCCGGGCCTGCCGATGTGCTATCGCTCGCTGTGGTATGTGCTGGAGCGGACAGCACCCATGGCCTTCGCCATCGGGGTGTTCGGCCAGAGCCTGTATGTGGATCGCGCCAACCGGGTGGTGATGGCGAAGCTCTCGAGCCAGGCGCTGCCGATCGACCAGGATTGCAAGATGCTGACCATCCGGGCGGCGGAAGCGGTGAGGGATTTTCTCGTTGATTCAGATGGATAGCGGGGCTTTTTCTATCTATTTATGCGAAGTGTGTCCCCTCCCGAACCCTGGTCATTGCCGGATTTAATCCGGCAATCCAGGCTTTAGATCAATGAGTTAAGGACTGGATGTCCCGGTCGAGCCGGGGCCCGGCAATGACCAGGCTCTGGATGAGTCGCGCTTCGCGCAACTTGGCGTCAGGGGAGTGTGGCGAGAGATTCCCGCCTGCGCGGGAATGACGGAATGATACGTTTTATTTCAGATGGATAGCGGAGTATCCTCAAGTTTTCCATTAAGTCGCACTGGGGCAATTTTTCGGGCCAGGCCGGTGGCGTCGTCGGTCTCGACGAAGACGCCGCAGAGCGTCGCCTCGCCCAGCGCGGGCTCGAAGCGCGCCGTGCCCATGCCGGTGACGAAACGCTTCATCGGCTCGAGCTTGTCCATGCCGATCACCGAATCGTAGTCGCCGCACATGCCGGCGTCGGTCTGGTAGGCGGTGCCCTGCCCCAGGATCATCGCGTCCGCCGTCGGCACATGGGTGTGCGAGCCCACCACCAGGCTGGCGCGGCCGTCGCACCAGTGGCCGATGGCCATCTTCTCCGAGGTCGCCTCGGCGTGGATCTCGATGATCGAGGCCTGCGCCGCCCCACCGAGGGGGGCGCTCTTCAGGACCGCGTCGAGGGCCGAGAACGGGTCGTCGAAGGGGTGCTTCATGAATACCCGGCCGAGCGCCACGGCGACAAACACCTTGCGCCCCCGGGTCGCCTCGAACAGCCCCGAGCCGCGCCCCGGAGCGCCCTTGGCGAAGTTCAGCGGCCGCAGGATGCGGGGTTCGCGCTCGATATGGGCCAGCATCTCCTTCTGGTCGAAGGCGTGGTCGCCCAGCGTGACGCAGTCGGCCCCGGCGGCGAACAACTGCTCGGCGATGGCGGCGGTGAGGCCGAAGCCGGCGGCGGCGTTCTCGGCGTTGACGGCGACGAAATCGAGCTTCCACTCGGCGCGCAGGCGGGGCAGCGCCGCGATCACCGCGCCGCGCCCGGCGCGCCCGACGATGTCGCCGAGGAACAGCAGGCGCATCAGCCCCGCCCTCGCACATGAGCCGATATGGGGCGGATCAGCCCGCGCTCGGTGACGATGGCGTCGAGCGGCTGGTCGGTGGCGTCGCGGGGCACCGCATCGACCTGCTGGGCGCTGTAGGCGAAGCCGACGGCGAGGGTGGGGCGCTCAGCCCGCAGCCCTTCCAGCGAGCGGTCGTAGAAGCCGCCGCCGTAGCCGAGGCGCCCGCCGGCGGCGTCGAAGGCGAGCAGCGGCGCGATCAGCAGCTCCGGCTCGAGCCAGTCGCCGCCGGCCGGGATCATGGCGCCGAAGGCACCCTCGATCATCGCCGCGCCGGGGCGCCATTCGCGGAACCCCAGCGCCAGCCCCCGGCCCCGGATCACCGGCACGCAGAGCCGGTGCCCGGCGCTATGCAGTTTCTCCATCAGGGGGCTGGGATCGATCTCGGTGCGGATCGGGCAATAGCCGGAGATCACCCCGGCCCCGGTGTGGAGCCCGGCGGCGAGGAAATGCTCCATCGCCGCGCGCGACGCCGCGCCGTTGGCCGAGAGGTCGGCGTCATGCGCCTCGCGGCGGCGCGCGAAGGCCGCCTCGCGCAAAGCGGTCTTGAAGTCGGTGAGATCGTTCATCGAGCGGAACCGTTCGGCAATAATCGCGGCGTCCCGGGCGCGGCCCGGGACCTCGCATACGGGTCTGCCGGCGCGCCCGGCGGCACCGCCGCAGCCTCCCCCCCGACCCCTTCTCCGGGGCTTGCCTGGCCCCACCGGGGCCAGGGTCCCCTGCGAAGCCCAGAGGGAGTGGGGGGCGAAATCGGCGGGGGCGGTGCGGTTGTCGCCGGTCGGCTCCGATCGCGGGGCGTTGTTGTGAGATCGTTCATCGCCGCTGCCTAGCGCGGCATGGGGCGCGGTGCAAGGGAGCGGCCCATGAAGCGGCGGGGAAAGTGGTGGCGGGCCCATCGCGACCGTCGAGGTGTCAGATCCTCGCGAGCCTGGGTTACCAGGTGGGCACCAGGTGCGTTAGGCCACGGCCAGTCGCAGAGCCAGCTCCCGTTCGAAAAGATAGGCACCAGGATACTGGCCTCAAACGAGAAGGACAGCACCCGCCGAAGACAAAGGTAGTGGCTGTCGGGGGCGTTGAAAAGGGGGGGTGGAAAAATCGGACGGCCGGGCGGCGCGTGGCGCCCGGCTGGATGCGGTGGCGCCGCGGGGGAATTTCTCCGGGCCGGGGCCGGTCAGTCCGCGGGATTTGCCTCTCCGTCGCCGCCCAGGCTCTCGATCTGGGCCACCAGAGCGTTGATCCGGCTGGTCAGTTCTTCCTCGCGCTCCGGGCTGAACATGTCGGAGGGCTCGGCGCGGCTTTCGGCCAGCGTCTCGGCCTGAGCCAGGCGCTGTTCGGTCTGGTAGGTCTTGTCCTCGGCCTCGGCGAGGCGGTCGGCGATCATCAGCGCGGTCATCAGCAAGAGCCGCCCCTCGGACATCTGGCCGAACTGGCGCAGCAAGCCGCGGGCCTCGCCGTCGAGCATGGCGGCGAGGCCGGTGAGGTGCTCCTCCTCGTCCGCGCCGCAGCCCAGCCGGTAGCTGCGTCCGGCGACATCCACGGTGACCTCAGACATTGGGTTCTCCTTATCCGGCCTGTTCCTGGACCGCGGCAAGGCTGCGCAGGTCCTTCAGCGCGATCTTCACCGCCTCGGCCGCATCGGCATGCAGGCGGGCGTCGTCTTCGCGCAGGGCGCGCAACTCGTCGACCTCGCTCTGGAGCCGGTCGCGTTCGCTGGTCAGGACGGCGATTCGCGCCGTCGCCGCCGCTTCGGCATCGCGCGCCGCACTCCCCTGGTCCGACGCCGCGATCAGGCTGGCAACCGCCTCGCCCAGCCGGTCAAGGGCATTTTCAAGTTCCGACATCCGCCTCGTTACCCCCGTTTCCGCTCATCCGCGCCAGTATCCGGCCCGCCAGTATCTGGCCACCTGCCCCGATGGTCCGGCCCCGCCCCTCGGCCCGGCGATACCCGCACCGGGAATCGCTTCCCGGGGAGACTCCGGCGTCCGGAGAATCGAATCATCGCCCGACAATGCCCCCGACACAAGTATCACCGAGGGAGAATTGGGTGCAAATGATCGGTCTGGCGGGGTGTGTTGCCGGCTTTCTGCCTCGCCCGGGCGGGACGGGCTTGACCCACCGCCCGCCGGACAGCATTTTGCGCAGCAATTTCGCGCCGAGGATATCCGGGCGACGCCGGCCGGCGTGCGCCCGCAGCGCTGGGGGACAGAGTGACAATCGAGAAAATGAAAGCCGCCGATCCGCGCCGATTCGCCATGGCGAATGCCTTGCGGGTGCTGGCCATGGACGCGGTCCAGGCGGCGAAGTCCGGGCATCCGGGGATGCCGATGGGCATGGCCGACGTGGCCACGGTGCTGTTCGACAGCCACCTGAAATTCGACCCGGCCGACCCCGGCTGGCCCGACCGCGACCGCTTCGTGCTGTCGGCCGGGCACGGCTCGATGCTGCTCTACGGGCTGTTGCACCTGACCGGCTACGACGACATGACGCTGGACCAGATCAAAAAATTTCGCCAGCTCGGCAGCCGCACCGCCGGGCATCCGGAATACGGCCACGCGGCGGGCATCGAAACCACCACCGGGCCGCTCGGCCAGGGGCTGGCCAACGCCGTCGGCATGGCGATGGCGGAGCGCTCGATGGCGGCGCGATTCGGACCCAAGCTGGTGGACCACCGGACTTACGTGATCGTCGGCGACGGTTGCCTGATGGAGGGCATCAGCCAGGAGGCGATCACCCTGGCCGGGCGCCAGAAGCTCTCGGAACTGGTGGTGCTGTGGGACGACAACGGCATCTCGATCGACGGCGAGCTGTCGCTGTCGGACGCCACCGACCAGTTGGCGCGGTTCGCCGCCTGCGGCTGGGAGGTGCGCGCCATCGACGGGCACGACGTGGCCGCGATCGACGCGGTGCTGGCCTGGGCCGGGACCAACCAGCGCCCGACCCTGATCGCCTGCAAGACCTCTATCGGGCTGGGCGCGCCGACCAAGCAGGGCACCGCCAAGGCGCATGGCGCGCCGCTGGGGGCCGACGAGATCGCCGGCGCGCGGGCGGCCTATGGCTGGAAACACGGGCCCTTCGAGATCCCCGAGGCGATTCGCGCCGACTGGCGGGGAACCGCGGCGCGAGGGGCCGCCGCGCGGGCCGAGTGGCAGACCCGGCTGGGCAAACTGTCGGGCACGAGGCAGGCCGAGTTCGCCCGGGTGGTGGCCGGCGAGGCGCCGAAGAAGCTGGCCGGGGCGATCCGGGCGCTGAAGCGGCAGGTCGCGGCCGAGCAACCCAAGGTGGCGACCCGCAAGGCCAGCGAGATGGCGCTGGCGGCGATCAACCCGGTGATGCCGGAGACGATCGGCGGCTCGGCCGATCTGACCGGCTCGAACAACACCCTGACGGCGGGGCTGGGCACCTTCGATGTCGGCAGCCGCGACGGGCGCTATGTCTATTACGGCATCCGCGAGCACGCCATGGCGGCGGCGATGAACGGCATGGCGCTGCATGGCGGGGTGGCGCCCTATGGCGGCACCTTCCTGTGCTTCACCGATTACGCCCGCGGCGCGATCCGGCTGTCGGCGCTGATGGGGCTGCGGGTGGTCTATGTGATGACCCACGACAGCATCGGGCTGGGCCAGGACGGGCCGACCCACCAGCCGGTCGAGCATCTGGCGATGCTGCGGGCGACGCCGGGGCTGAACCTGTTCCGCCCGGCCGACGCGGTGGAGACGGCGGAGGCCTGGGAGATCGCGCTGACCAGCCGCGCCCCCAGCGTATTGGCGCTGACCCGGCAGGATTTGCCGACGGTGCGCACCAGGCACACCAACCTGAACCTGACCGCGCGCGGCGCCTATGTGCTGGCCGAGGCCGACCACAAGCGCCGGGCGATCCTGCTGGCGACCGGCTCGGAGGTATCCATCGCGCTCGAGGCCAAGGCGCTGCTGGAGGCGCGCGGGCTGGGGGCGCGGGTGGTCTCGATGCCGTGCTTCGAGCTGTTCGCGGCCCAGGACGAGGCCTATCGGCGCAAGGTGCTGCCGGGGGTCGCGGTGCGGGTCGGCGTCGAGGCGGCGGTGCGCCAGGGCTGGGACCGCTGGCTGATGGGCGAGCGGGGATCGGAGAAGAAAGCGGCGTTCGTCGGCATGGAGAGCTTCGGCGCCTCGGCCCCGGCGGGGGAGTTGTACAAGCATTTCGGGATTACCGCGGAGGCGGTGGCCGAGAAGGCGCTGGCGCTGATGTGATCGCGCCGCGCGCCGCTCTCTGCTATGCGTGGCGCGACCCCCCGCATCATCGCGCCGGATATATGGAGCCAGACAGATGACCGAGCAGCGCATTCCCGCCCTTGACCCGGAAAACCTGACTGACGACCAGAGCGATGCGCTGGCCCGGATCAACAGCATCTGGGGCAAGCCCGGGAATATCGGCCTGACGATGCTCAACAACCCGGAGGTCGCGCGCGGGTTCATGGGCTTCTGGCAGGCCATCCAGCGCGCCGGCATGAGCCCGATGGATCACGAGGTGATCTGTTTCGAGATGGCGGCGCAAAACGGCTGCCACTACTGCATCCCGGCGCACCGCTTCTCGGCGACGCGGCGCGGGCTGGACCTGACGCTGCTGGAGCGAATCGCCGCCGGCGAGGCGCTGGAGGGCGACGCGCGCCCGGCGGTGCTCCAGCGCCTGGTACGCCGCATGGTCGCGGTCAGGGGCGGATTGGACGACGCCGAGTTCGCCGCGGCGCGGGAGCGGTTCAGCGAGGCGGAGCTGATCGCCATCGTCGCCGATATCGCCCATTGCATGTTCACCAACATCTTCAACCGGCTGGCCCGCACCGAGATCGACTCGCATCTGCCGGCCGAACCGGCCGGATCGGGTTGAAGCCAACCACACCGGCGCGGGTGATTGATTCCCCGTAGCCGCGATGTATAAGCGCCCCGAAGGTAACAGGCAGCCCCATCGGGGCCGCGTCATCCCATCTCCAGGAGAGCAAGAAATGGCAGTCAAGGTCGCGATCAACGGCTTCGGGCGGATCGGGCGCAATGTGCTGCGCGCCATCGTCGAGTCCGGGCGGACCGACATCGAGGTGGTGGCGCTGAACGATCTCGGGCCGGTCGAGACCAACGCCCATCTGATGCGCTACGACTCGGTGCACGGGCGCTTCCCCGGCACCGTCACGGTGAGCGGCGACACCATCGATGTCGGGCGCGGGCCGATCCGGGTGACCGCGTTGCGCAACCCGGCCGAGTTGCCCTGGGGCGATGTCGAGGTGGCGCTGGAGTGCACCGGCATCTTCGCCTCGAAGGAGAAGGCGAGCGTGCACCTGGAGAACGGCTCGAAGCGGGTGCTGATCTCGGCCCCGGCCGGCGGGGCCGACAAGACCATCGTCTACGGGGTCAACCACGGCGCCCTGACCGCCGCCGACAAGGTGGTCTCGAACGCCTCCTGCACCACCAACTGCCTCGCCCCGGTGGCCTATGTGCTGCACCGCGCGATCGGCATCGACAAGGGTTTCATGACCACGATCCACTCCTACACCGGCGACCAGCCGGCGCTCGATACCCTGCACAAGGACCTCTACCGGGGCCGGGCCGCGGCGATGAACATGATCCCGACCTCGACCGGGGCGGCCAAGGCGGTGGGGCTGGTGCTGCCGGAGCTGAACGGCAGGCTCGACGGGGTGGCGATCCGGGTGCCGACCCCGAACGTCTCGGTGATCGACTTCAAGTTCATCGCCAGGCGCGAGACCAGCATCGACGAGATCAACGACGCCATCCGCGCCGCCGCCGGGCGGGAGCTGAAGGGCATGCTCGGCTTCACCGACGAGCCGCTGGTGTCGATGGACTTCAACCACGACAGCCATTCCTCGGTGTTCCACATGGACCAGACCAAGGTGATGGACGGCACCTTCTGCCGGGTGATGTCGTGGTACGACAACGAGTGGGGCTTCTCGAACCGGATGAGCGATACCGCGGTGGCGATGGGGGCCACGATCTGATAGCCTGCGCCGATGGATGGCGACACTCAGAAACGGCCTACGCCGCACAGGTCTCCCGGAGATTGGCAGGGAGTGCTCCATCGGGCGCTCCCGGGCTTCAAGTGTGGAGCGTGCAAAGCGTCGGATTGGGATGCTCTGGGCCCGGATTGGGGCGGAGAGGATCAGGTCGGCGTCCTCCACTTTGCGCACTGGAAATCCGGCCAGCTTTCCGGATAAATCGGAAGCGTTGCATTTGCCTGCCGGCAATGCGGAAAGATCGAGTTGTTCGCCGAGAAGTATCTGCTCGAACGTGCTGGTAAGACAGATGACGGATAATGTTCACGAGTTTCCACATGGCGACAGGCGTGAAGGAAGTGGTGGCGGCCCGGAGGGTCCAATGCTTGAACAGCGCGTGGCGCGGCTGGAAGAGGATGTGAAGGAAATTCGCAGCGATGTCCGCGTCATCCGCGATCATGTGGGCAAGATCGAGGAGCGCCTTGCCCGGATCGAAGGCGGCTTCACCGGGATCAACGCCAAGCTGGATGCGCTTCCGACCATCTGGACCTTCACGCTGGCCCTCATTATCCAGTTCGTCGCCATCATCGGCGTGATGGTGGGAATCCTCGCACTGCTGAAAACCTGACCCAACCAACATACCAGACCTTCGACGACATTGGTCTCCCGGCCGGCCCGGAAGGCGCCAATCACGGCGCGTCACTGTTTCGTGGGAGCGGCCCGGTGGCGCTTGGCGCGCGCAACCCTATCTGCGAGATGTGAGCGAGTCTCGAACCGGGAAAGGAGCGCGTCCCATGCAAGCCCGACCGATCCGTCTGCTGATCCCGATCCTGGCCCTGGCCCTCATCGCCGGTTGCGCGCCCATCAAGGAACGCTACTGGCCGGCCGAAGTCACGAAGTCCGCCGGGGTGGCGGCCGTCACCCGCAGCGGCGACACCATCACCATCGTGACGCACGCGGAGGGTAACGACGGCAACCCCGTGTCACCCACCGATTGGAGCTACAACGCCGCCCTGCTCCGCGCCGCGCGCGAGACCGAGGCGGCCGGCTATTCCCGGTTCCAGGTGATCGATACCGACACCTATGTGATTTCGGACATCATCAATCAGATTGGCGCGCCGCAACGGGTGCGCTACACGATGACGATCCGCCCGGCCAACCCCGGGGACGGCGCGAGCTCGCAAAAATATCACGATACGGCCGAGGTGCTCGCCGGTCCGTTGGGTGGGCTTCTGTAGCGCAATTTCGAGCCAGATAGGCTAATTTGGCGACTCGAAAATTGCCTGATTCCAACCGGAATCAGCGCCCGGCCTGATTGCGTCGGGCCGCGGAGCGCGCCGGGGATCAGCGGGGGGACGCGTGGCCTTCAGGACTCTTGACGACCTTGATCTCTCGGGCCGGCGCGTGCTGGTGCGGGTCGATATCAACGTGCCGGTGCAGGGCGGCCGGGTTAGTGACGACAGCCGCATCCGGGCCACCGTGCCGACCCTGCGCGATATCCTGGCGCGGGGCGGAAAGCCGGTCCTGCTGGCCCATTTCGGGCGGCCCGGGGGGCATGTGGTGGCGGAGTTGTCGCTGGCCGTGACCCTGCCGGCTCTGGCGGCGGCGCTGGGGGGGACGGTGCGGTTCGCCACCGATTGCATCGGCGCCGGGGCGGAAGCGGCGGCCGCCGCCCTGCCCGCGGGCGAGGTATTGGTGTGCGAAAACACCCGGTTCCATCCGGGCGAGGAATCGAACGACCCCGCCTTCGCCGCGGCGCTGGCGCGGCTCGGCCAGGTCTATGTCAACGACGCCTTCTCGGCGGCGCACCGGGCGCACGCCAGCACGACAGGCCTGGCGCGCCTGCTGCCGGCGGCGGCGGGAAGACTGATGCAAGCGGAACTGAAGGCGCTGGCGGCAGCGTTGAGCGACCCGGCGCGGCCGGTGATCGCGGTGATCGGCGGGGCCAAGGTCTCGACCAAGCTGGCGCTGCTGGGCAACCTGATCGACCGGGTCGATCAGATCGTCATCGGCGGCGCCATGGCCAACACCTTCCTGGCCGCCCAAGGCATCGATGTGGGCAAGTCGCTGTGCGAGCGCGACCTGGCCCCGGCCACGCGCGAAATCATGGCCCGGGCCGAGGCCGCGAGTTGCGAGCTGGTGCTGCCGCGCGACGTGGTGGTGGCGCGGGCGCTCGAAGCGGGGGCTTTGAGCGCGGTGGTGGCGGCCGATGCCTGCCCGCCCGACGCGATGATCCTGGATCTCGGCCCGGCCTCGGTGGCGGACATCGCGGTGCGCTTCGGGCAAGCGAAAACGCTGGTCTGGAACGGGCCGCTGGGGGCCTTCGAGATCGAACCCTTCAACGCCGGCACGGACGCGGCGGCACTGGCGGCGGCGGACCTGACCGAGGCCGGGCGGCTGCTCTCCGTGGCCGGGGGCGGCGACACCGTGGCGGCGCTGAACGCCTCCGGCGCGGCGGCGCGGTTCTCCTACGTCTCGACCGCCGGTGGCGCCTTCCTGGAGTGGCTCGAGGGCAAGACCCTGCCCGGGGTGGCGGCGCTGGAAGCGGCCTCCTGATATCGGTCACGGGTGGTGGCTCGGGAGCACCCGCCCAACGGGCCGCGCGGCGGTCTGGCGCCGCAATGGTTTCATCGGAAATGGAGAGGGCGGCCCGCGGGCCGCCCTGTCGCAGTCCCCCCCGGGCCCGCGGTCTCGCAGTTCGGCGTGGTCAGAAGTGGAAGTTCACGCCGGCCATGATGGTGTGCACCTCGAGGTCGATATCGGTGTTGCTGGAACCGAGATGCGGGTCGAAGTCGGCGTTGTCGAAACGCATGTAGCGGTATTCGAGCTTGACGCCGACGAGATCGCCGACCATGCGCTCGACCCCGGCGCCGACGGTCCAGCCGAATACGCCGCCGTTGGCGTCGTCAATCGTGGCGCCTCTGACTTTGGTCTGCGAGTCCACTTCGTAATGCGTCGCCGCGACGCCGCCGGTGACGTAGACCAGCCAGTTGCCGGTCGCGAAGCCAAGACGCCCGCGCAGCGTCGCGGTCGGGCCGAGGTTGATTTCGCAGTCCAGCAAGCCGTTGAAAGAGCAGGTGCCGGACGGGCGGGCGGCAATGCCTGAAATGTCGGTCTCGACACCCCAGATAATACTGTTGTTGACGAGAACATTGTAGCCGGCCTGGAGGCCTCCCATCAGCCCCTCGTCGCCGATCGAGGCGCTGCTGCCCTTGAACTCGGCATCGACGTCGGAATAGCCGAAATGCCCGCCGGCGTAGAAGCCAGCAAAATGGTAGGGCGCCGCCTGCGCCATCGGCGCCGTCAGTAGCAGAGCCGCAGTCGCCGCGGCAGCCAGTCTGATACTACTCATAACATCTGCCCCATCGTACTTGGTGGATTTACATCCTTAACACTCTTTTAACGCCACCGCCCGCCGCACTCAAAAGGTGAGATGCGATTTCAAGAATGACCTGCGGAAAACAACCACCATTGGTGTATTTTTGACACAAATGCGTGGAACCTTGCCGTTGAGCTTGACTGCGCGACACCGAAAATCCGGAGATGATTCTTGTGGGGAAATACCTGCCGCGGGAAATTCGGGGCTGCCTTTCATTCTGCAGTTGTGTTCCTTGAATTGGCTGGCGGCGATTCGCTCGCGCCCCGGCCCGAAACGACAACCGGGCGATCGGGAGGAGTGTTTCATGAGAATTGCCCGTTTGCCACTGAGCGCCGCGGCGCTCGCTTTGGTGTTGGGATCCGGTGGGCTGGGCGGCTCCGCCGCGGCCCGGGCCGATACCGCGCTGTCCGACGGCATCGCGATGCGGACCATCATCCGGTTCCTGACCCAGTACGCGCTGCTGACCGCGCGCACGGTGGTCGATCTGACCTACGACCACCTGGCGGTCGATCCCCGCAGCGGCGACGTGGTGATCACCGGGCTGAAGCTCTACCCGGTGCTCGACTGGGACCGGGACGGCGCCTGCGTGATCGAGATCGACCGCATCGCCGGCTCCGCCGACATCGGCTTCGAGGCGATCGCGGCGCGGCGCGAGATCACCGGCGTGAGCGTGGCGCCGAGCTGCTTCATGCCGGAGCAGGCGGCGATGATGGCGGCCTTCGGCTATGAGGGCCTGACCATCGACAACATGTCGGTCGAGCTGCGCTACGAATTCGCCAGCTCGGCGGCGGAGCTGACCGTCCATGCGGCGGTGAAGGACGCCGCCGTGGTGACCCTGACCGCCGCCTTCGACTATGTCTGGATCCGCGGGGTGATTCCCGAACCCGGCAACCCGGGCGGCGATCCGTTCCCGGTGGCGCGGCTCGCCGAGGCCGAGATCGTGATCGAGAATCGCGGCATCTACGAGGCGCTGGAGCCGATGCTGACGTCGCAGATCGGCGATCTGCAGGCGGTGCCGCAGATGATCACCGGCGCCCTGCTGGGCCTGCTGTCGGAAGGCGGCGCCCGGTCGCCCGGCGCGGCCGAGACCGAATTTGTCAACAACGTCGCCAGCGAGATCGGGCGCTTCATCGCCGAGAAGAACCGGATCGTGCTGAGCGCGGCGCCCGAGGGCGGCGTGTGGCTGAACGAGAGCCTGTTCGAGAGCCCGGGCGCCGCCATCGTGGCGCTCAACCCGGTGGTCTCGGCGGCCCCCCTGGTCAGCCGTTCGCTGATCGCGCCGGACGCGCTGATGGCGGCGATCTCGGGCTCGGCGGAGGCGCTGGACGAGGCCGCGAGGCTGCGCATCGGCGGGGCGCTGCTGACCGGGCTGGGGGCGCCGCGTTCGGTCGCCCATGGCCGGGCATTGCTGCAACCCCTGGCCGAGCACTGGCACGCGGGCGCGGCCCTGCTGCTGGCCGAGGCGCTGATCGAGGACGGCGAGCCGGAGCAGGCCTATCGCATGGCGCTGCGCGCCGGCGCCGGCGGGATGACCGCCGCCGACCGCCTCGAGGAGCAACTG
>JACZTQ010000263.1 GCA_022573605.1 Pseudomonadota bacterium
GTCACCGCCATGGCGCAGCCGCCCTGCATCGCGGTCTTGGCGGCGAGGATCTTGGTCTTCATGCCGCCGCTGGCCCCGGCGGTTCCGGCCCCCCCCGCCATGGCCTCGATCTCGGGAGTGATCCCGGTGACCTCGCCGAGGTGGACGGCCTTGGCATTCTCGCGCGGATCGGCGGTGTAGAGCCCGTCGATATCCGACAGCAGCACCAGCACGTCGGCGCCCGCCATCAGCGCCACCCGGGCCGCCAGCCGGTCGTTGTCGCCGTAGCGGATCTCGTCGGTGGCCACGGTGTCGTTCTCGTTGACCACCGGCACCACGCCGAGCCCGAGCAGGGTCTCCAGGGTGGCGCGCCCGTTGAGATAGCGCCGCCGGTTCTGGGTGTCGTCCAGGGTCATCAGCACCTGGGCGGTCATCAGCCCGTGCGGTTTCAGCGCCTCCTCCCAGGCGTGGACCAGCCGGGTCTGCCCGACCGCCGCCGCCGCCTGGGCCTGCTCCAACCGCAGCACGCCCTGGCCCAGCCCGAGCGCCCGCCGGCCGAGCGCGATGGCCCCCGACGAGACCAGCACCACCTGCTGGCCCGCCGCCCGGCAGTCCGCCAGATCGGCGGCCAGCCCGGTCAGCCATTCGGTGTGCAGGGCGCCGGTGGCGGGTTCGACCAGCAGCGCCGAGCCGATCTTGACCACCAGGCGTTTCGCCCGGGTCAGCAACCCCTTGCTGCTCATGGTGTCCACGGCACCGGCTCCTCCAGCGCACTGCGTTCGGCCGCCCGGGTCCGGTCGATCTCGGCCCGCAGCGCGCGCAGCACCGCCGGCACCCCGTGGCCGGTTGCGCCCGAAATTGCGCGGGCGACCGGCACCCCCTCGCCCTGCAACAGGGTCACCAGGTCGTCGGCCTCGCTTGGCGCCAGGGCATCGCTCTTGTTCAGCACCACGATGCGCGGTTTCGCCTCCAGCCCGCCGCCATAGGCCGCCAGTTCGCGCTCGATCACCCGGTAGTCGCCGAGCGGGTCGGCGCCGGTCGCGTCGATCAGGTGCAGCAGCACCGCGCAGCGCTCGATATGGCCGAGGAAACGGTCGCCGACGCCGCGCCCCTCGTGCGCCCCCTCGATCAGGCCGGGGATGTCGGCCATGACGAACTCGGTCTCGTCGATGGCGATCACGCCGAGGTTGGGGTGGAGCGTGGTGAAGGGGTAGTCGGCGATCTTCGGGCGGGCGTTGGAGCAGGCCGCCAGGAATGTCGATTTGCCGGCGTTCGGCACCCCCACCACCCCGGCATCGGCGATCAGTTTCAGCCGCAGCCAGAGGGTGCGCTCGATCGCCGGCTGGCCCGGGTTGGCCCGGCGCGGGGCCTGGTTGATCGAGCTCTTGAAGTGCAGGTTGCCCCAGCCGCCGTTGCCGCCGCGGGCCAGCAGCACGCGCTGGCCCTCATGGGTCAGGTCGGCGATCACGGTTTCGTTGTCCTCGTCGAGGATCTCGGTGCCGGCCGGCACCTTGAGGGTGACCGCCTGGCCATCCTTGCCGGTGCGCTGGCGGCCCATGCCCTGCTGGCCGTTCCTGGCCTTGAGATGCTGGCGGTAGCGGTAGTCGATCAGGGTGTTCAGCCCCGCCACGGCCTCGGCCCAGACATCGCCGCCGCGCCCGCCGTCGCCGCCGTCGGGGCCGCCGAACTCGACGTATTTCTCGCGCCGGAAGCTGATGCATCCGGGGCCGCCGCCGCCGGAGCGGATCTGGACCTTGGCCTGATCGAGAAACTTCATCGCGGGGCCTTTGCTGTCTGGTCGCGGTTTATCGCGGTGTGCGGCCGGGCTCAAGCGATCCGGCCGATCCGGTGCGCCCGAGGCGGAATAGGCGGTTGGCGGCGGCCTCGCCGCGGGCAACCGAGAAGCCGCTGGACTGGCCGATCTCGCGGAACCCGGCCTTCAGCAACACCGCCGCCGAGGCCGCGTTGTCGGCGAACACGGTGGCGTCCAGCCGTTCCAGTCCGCGCGCCGACATCAGATGCGCCACCAGCGCCGCGACCGCCTCGCTCGCGTAGCCGGCATTCCAGTAGGGCGGGCCGACCCAGTAACCGATCCTGCCGGTCGCCGGAGTGTAGCCGATCACGCCGATCAGTTCCTCGCCGCGAAGGGGGGTGGCGTCGATCGCCCAGACCTGCTCGGCCCGGCGGCCCGAGAGCGTGCCCTCGATATAGGCATCCGCCGCGCCGGGCGGGTAGGGGTGCGGGATCGAGGCCGTCATCCGCGCCACCCGCTGGTCCGAGGCGTGCAGCGAGATCGGCCCGGCGTCCGAGGCGCGCAGCGGGCGCAGGACCAGGCGTTCGGTGCGGATGGTCTCGACCATTGCTGTATTCCTCACAGATCCGGGGTTCGTTGAAACGGACCCCGGCCGAAACGGCAAAGGGGACCGGCCTTGCAGCCGATCCCCCTTTGACTTCATCACCTCGAGGTCGGCTTATCCGGTTGCCTCCGGGGCCGGGACCACGCTGACGAAGGTGCGGCCCTTGAGGCCCTTGTGGAACTTCACGTTGCCATCGATCTTGGCGAAGATGGTGTGATCCTTGCCCATGCCGACGTTCGCGCCGGGCCACCACCTGGTGCCGCGCTGGCGGATCAGGATGTTGCCGGGGATCACGATCTCGCCGCCGTATTTCTTGACCCCGAGACGCCGGCCGGCGCTGTCGCGGCCGTTGCGCGAGGAGCCGCCTGCCTTCTTGTGAGCCATCTCGTGTTCTCCTCTTACTCGTCCGCGCCGGATGCCTTGGCCGCGGCCTTGGGCTTGGCCGTTGCCTTGGGCTTGGCCGCCGCCTTGGGCTTGGCCGCTGCCTTCGGTTTAGCTGCCGCCTTGGATTTGGCATCTGCCTTGGGCTTGGCCGCCGCCTTGGGCTTGGCCGTTGCCTTGGGCTTGGCGACCTCGGTCAGGATCTCGGTGATCCGCACCATGGTCAGGTGCTGGCGGTGGCCCTTGAGCCGTTTCGAGCCGTGCTTGCGGCGGCGCTTCTTGAACGAGATCACCTTGGGGCCGCGGGTCTGCTCGACGACCTCGGCGGTGACCACGGCGCCCTCGACCAGGGGCGCGCCGATCCTGGTCTCGTCGCCCCCCAGCATCAGGACTTCGTTGAACTGGATCTTCTCGCCGGCCTCGGCCGCCAGTTTCTCGACGGTGAACTCGTCCCCCGCCGAAACCCGGTACTGCTTGCCGCCGGTCTTGATGACTGCGAACATCGTGTCTGTCCTTGTCTGCCGCGTCCTGTGGCGCCCGCTTCGGTGTTGATAGCGGGGCTTGGTGGCCGGTTCCGGCCGCCTCGGACGGCGCGCCCGGTTTCCCGGACGATGCCATTGGCCGCCGCGGACGGGCGCCCGCAACGGAGCGGCTCTTATGAGCATGGCGGTGGACGGTGTCAAGTCCGGCGGGGCGGCGCCGCGAGAGGATATTTCGCGCTTGCGCGCGCCCCGCTTGATGACTAGTTTCCGCCCACCCCGGGCGAGTGCCCAAGCGCGGAGAGGTGCCAGAGTGGTCGATCGGGGCGGTCTCGAAAACCGTTGAACCCTTGCGGGTTCCGTGGGTTCGAATCCCACCCTCTCCGCCATGCTTTTTGAGTAACAGTCTGTTTTCAAAGGGGAATTCCCGTTCGCGACGGCCACGCATCAACCATTACACCCACCATAAATTATGCGGTGGGATGCGGAAGTTATCGAGCCCGGCGGTGTCCGGCGCGTCGCCGTGACGCCATCGAGCCCGGCACTTCCCCTTTTTTAGGCGCTAAAGGTCGTCGTTAAAGAATGGCGAGTAACTTATGACGCATACTTCGCGGGGACAGTCTTCCGCGCCTTGTGGTCTGGCCTCGTTCGCGCTTACCTTTTTACCGTCCAAACGCGCACAGACGGGGCATTCCTCCCGAAGGCCCCCCCGTATTGTAAACCCATAACATTCTGCTTCGTTGGCCAGCCTCACGCTGCGCGCCCTTGATGCATACATCCTCGCTCTCCACAATGTTAAATAATGAGCATGTGACGGGTTCTTGATTCCTTTTTCCGTCAATTCCGCAAAAGCACGTTTTGAGAAAAAACTATTTACCCTTATTCCAAGAGATTTCTTTTCTTCTGCCGATAACTGTTTCCCTTGCTTGCGATGTTTGGTGGCAAGCTGCTTGGAGGGAACACCTTCGCTGGACAGCAGCAGTTTTAGCATCGGGATGAAGGCATCAAACTTGAGATAGCCCAAGCTTTGCATTGCCTCTTCCAGCGCCTCTTCCATCGCTTCCTTTTTCAATTTTCGTAGGTTCATCATTTTGACTTCCATAGAAGTTTCCGTGCCTATCCGGTTGTCACCCACAGCCACTACATCTAGGGTGCTGCCAATCGCCCGAGTAAAGCTCGGCGTAAGTGGGAGCGGTGACATCGCCAGCGATTCCGAGCAGGGACCGGAAGGCGTTGAACGGGTAGAATCGCCTGTTGAAGCGGA
>JACZTQ010000264.1 GCA_022573605.1 Pseudomonadota bacterium
GGCACCATCCACGCGGTCAACGGGGTCAGCTTTCATCTGCGCGCCGGCGAGCTGCTCGGGATCGTCGGCGAGAGCGGCTCGGGCAAGAGCGTCACCATGATGTCGCTGATGAAGCTGTTGCCGGAGCCGCCGGCCGAGATCGTCGCCGGCAGCGCCCGGCTCGAGGGGCGCGACCTGTTGCAACTCGCCCCGGCCGAGCTGCGCCGGGTGCGCGGGGCCGAGGTCGGCTTCGTCTTCCAGGACCCGATGACCTCGCTCAACCCGGTCTTCAACATCGGCTTCCAGATCATCGAGCCGCTGCGCGAGCATC
The DNA here is from genome assembly GCA_022573605.1 of Pseudomonadota bacterium. Classification (GTDB taxonomy): domain Bacteria; phylum Pseudomonadota; class Alphaproteobacteria; order Rhodobacterales; family Rhodobacteraceae; genus Thermohalobaculum. Next base: position 311 of record JACZTQ010000264.1, read on the forward strand.
TCGCGATGAGCCGGCGGGCGGCCCGCGCCCGGGCCATCGATCTGCTCGACCTGGTCGGCATCCCCTCGCCCAGGGACCGGCTCGGCGACTACCCGCACCAGTTCTCCGGCGGCATGCGCCAGCGGGTGATGATCGCCATCGCCCTGGCCTGCGACCCCAAGGTGCTGATCGCCGACGAGCCGACCACGGCCCTCGACGTCACCATCCAGGCCCAGATCATCGAGCTGGTGAAGAAGCTGCGCCGCGAGCTGGGCATGGGGATCATCTGGATCACCCACGATCTGGGCGTGGTCGCCGGCATCGCCGATAGGGTGATGGTGATGTATGGCGGGCTGATGGTCGAGCACGCGACGGTGGCGGAACTCTACGCCCGGCCGCTGCATCCCTATACCAGGGCGCTGCTGGAGACCCTGCCCAGCCTCGACGGCACCCGGCCCGAGCGGCTGCGCTCGATCGGCGGCCAGCCGCCGCACCTGACGGCGCCGCCCACCTCGTGCCCGTTCGCCGCGCGCTGCGCCCATGTCCACGACCGCTGCCATGCCGAGAACCCGGCCCTGGCGGCGGTGAGCGAGGGCCACGAGGTCGCCTGCTGGTGGCGCCCGCCAGACCCTTCCGGCGACGAGGGAGGGCAGCGCCATGATGCTTGAGGCCGCCACCATGGAGCGCCCGCGCCAGGACGCCGAGGTGCTGGTGAGGGTCGAGAACCTCAGCGTGCATTTCCCGGTCTACAAGGGCATCCTGCGGCGCCGGGCCGGGGTCATCAAGGCGGTCGACGGCATCAGCTTCGAGATCCGCAAGGGCGAGACCCTGGGGCTGGTCGGCGAATCCGGTTGCGGCAAGACCACGGTGGGCCGGGCCATCCTGCGCCTCTACGAGGCCACCGGCGGGCGCGTCCTGTTCGGCGGCCAGGACATCGCGGCGCTGAGCCGCCGGGACCTGCGGCGCATCCGGCCGCGCATGCAGATGATCTTCCAGGACCCCCAGGCCTGCCTGAACCCGCGCATGACGGTCAGTTCGATCATCGCCGAGCCGCTCGACGAACACCGCACCGCCAGCGGCGCGGCCAAGCAGGACCGGGTGCGCGAGTTGCTCGACGCCGTGGGCATGAACCCGCGCTTCGCCAACCGCTACCCGCACGAGTTCTCCGGCGGCCAGCGCCAGCGCATCGGCATCGCAAGGGCGCTGGCGCTGGAGCCCGACTTCATCGTCTGCGACGAGCCGATCGCGGCCCTCGACGTCTCGATCCAGGCCCAGGTGGTGAACCTGCTGGAGGACCTGCAAGAGAAGCTCGGGCTGACCTATCTGTTCATCAGCCACGATCTTTCCATGGTGCGCCATATCGCCGACCGGGTGGCGGTGATGTATCTCGGCAAGGTGGTCGAACTGGCGTCGCGCGACGCGCTCTATGCCGACCCCAGGCACCCTTATACCAAGGCGCTGCTGTCGGCGGTGCCGATCCCCAACCCGGCGGTCGAGGCCCGTCGCTCGCGGATCATCCTGACCGGTGACGTGCCGAGCCCGGCGAACCCGCCCAGCGGTTGCGTGTTCCGCACCCGCTGCCCGGTGGCGGAGGAGAAATGCCGCTCGGTGGAGCCCGAGTGGAGAGAGCTGGAGGGCGGGCGCATGGTCGCCTGCCATCTGGCGGAGTGAGCGGAGAGGCGCGGGATTCCACCCGGAATGCGCATTGCCGTAGCGTCAGCCACGGAAAAGCTCTTTGCGCGCGGTTGGCGTCGTGTACTATTCCGGCAGGGAACCGCCCGGTGATCCGAGGGTCGCGGGCGCGTTCCGCAAAACAGGGAGAACAACAATGCTGACAACGAAAAAACTTCTCATCAGTGCGGCGGCGGCCGCCCTGCTGGCCGCGCCGGCGCTGGCCGAGCGCGGCGCCGACGGCCAGCTCAACATCCTCTACTGGCAGGCGCCGTCGATCCAGAACCCCTATCTCTCGGGCGGCACCAAGGACATCGAAAGCTCGTCGCTGGTGCTCGAGCCGCTGGCCTACTACGACGAGACCGGCAAGATGGTGCCGGCGCTGGCGGCCGAGATCCCCACGGTCGAGAACGGCGGCGTCTCGGCCGACCTGACCACGATCACCTGGAAGCTGAAACCCGGCGTGGTGTGGTCGGACGGCACGCCCTTCACCGCCGCCGACGTGGTGTTCTCGGGCGATTACTGCATGCATCCCGAGGGCGGCTGCAACGCCAGCACCAACTTCACCGACGTGGCCGAGATCGAGGCGCTCGACGAGCTCACGGTCAGGATCACCTTCGGCGTCGCCAAGCCGTTCCCCTACGGCCCCTTCGTCGGCACCACCACACCGATCATCCAGAAGGCGCAGTTCGAGAACTGCATGGGCGCCAAGGCGCCGGAATGCACCGAGCAGAACTTCGGACCGATCGGCACCGGCCCCTTCAAGGTGACCGAATTCAAGGCCAACGACGTGGTGCTCTACGCGATGAACGAGAGCTTCCGCGAGGAGGGCAAGCCGCACTTCTCGAACATCCTGTTCAAGGGTGGCGGGGATGCCGCCAGCGCCGCGCGCTCGGTGCTCGAGACCGGCGAATTCGACTATGCCTGGAACCTCCAGGTCGAGCCCGAAATCCTGGCTCAGATGGTCGAAGCCGGCAAGGGCATCGTGGTCACCGCGTTTGGCACCTCGGTCGAGCGCATCATGGTGCAATCGACCAATCCCGACGCGGCGCTGGGCGACGAGCGCGGCACGGTCAAGCATCCGCACCCGTTCCTGACCGACAAGGCGGTGCGCAAGGCGCTGAGCCTGGCCATCGACCGCCAGATCCTGGTCGATGCGGGTTACGGCGCCGCCGGCCAGGTGACCTGCAACGTGCTGCCGGCGCCGGCGATCTTCGCCTCGACCGCCAACGACTGGTGCAAGACCCAGGACATCGCCGGGGCCAACAAGCTGCTGGATGACGCCGGCTGGGTGCGCGGCTCGGACGGGGTGCGGGCCAAGGACGGGGTCCGCCTGTCGCTGCTCTTCCAGACCTCGACCAACGGGGTGCGCCAGGGCACCCAGGCCCTGCTCAAGCAGATGTGGGGCGAGATCGGCATCGAGACCGAGCTGAGGAACATCTCCGCCTCGGTCTTCTTCGGCGGCGATCAGTCCAGCCCGGACACCTTCCAGAAGTTCTTCTCCGACATCGAGATGTACACCAACAACTTCGATGGCACCGACCCGGAGAAGTACATGAACAGCTGGACCTGCAAGGAGATCCCGTCGCCGGCCAACCAGTGGCTCGGCAACAACATGCCGCGGTTCTGCGACCCGGCCTACGACGCGCTGGCGGCGGAACTGGCCACCACCGCGTCACTGGAGAAACGCGCCGAGCTGGCCAAGGCGATGAACGACATGCTGATGGAGTATGGCGCCATCATCCCGCTGATCCATCGCGGCGGCGTCTCGGCCCATGCGGTCACGCTCGGCGGGGTCAAGATGAACGAGTGGGACAGCGAGCTCTGGAACGTCAAGGACTGGCACCGCTTGCCGCCGTCCTGAGCCTCGAGTGCAACGGCCCGCGGAGCGATCCGCGGGCCGTTCGTCCCGACCCCGGGCCCTAGATTTGGCATAGCGCTATGTTCAGATACACGATCAGGCGGCTGCTGTTCGCGATTCCGACCCTGATCGCGATCAGCTTCATCATCTTCGCGCTGCTCGACCTGGCGCCGGGAGACCCGACCGCCAACCTGCCGCTGACCATCGACGCCAAGACCCGCGAGCAGATCCGCATCAGCCTCGGTCTCGGCGAGCCCTTCCACATCCGCTATCTCGCCTGGCTGCACCAGTTCTTCGTCAACGAGCCGCTGAACATCCTGGAGGCGTGGTGGGGCATCGAGATCGGCGACAGCGCCGGGCGGCTGCGCATCCGCTCCTGGTCGACCCGCTCGCCGGTGGTCGACCTGATCGTCGAGCGCATGCCGCAGACCCTGTGGGTGGTCGGCATGTCCTATGTGGTGGGGATTCTCATTGCCATCCCGATCGGGGTGATCTCGGCCTACCGGCAGTATTCCTGGATCGACCAGGCCGGCACGCTGTTCTCGATGATCGGGTTCTCGGTGCCGACCTTCTTCACCGGGCTGGTGCTGATCGTGATCTTCAGCGTCAA
>JACZTQ010000265.1 GCA_022573605.1 Pseudomonadota bacterium
CCGAGACCGGGGGGGCCGTAGAGCAGCAGATGGTCCATCGCCTCGCCGCGCCGCCGCGCCGCCTCGATGAAGACCTTCAAATTCGCCCGCACCTCCGGCTGGCCGACGAACTCGTCCAGCGTCTGTGGCCGGAGCGGGCGCGCCTCGGCGTCCTGTGACTGTGGCGCGCCGCGAAGCATGGGGTCCGGATCGGTCATTGCCATAGCCTAGAGGTTCCGCCCCAGGGATTTCAACGCCGCCTTGATCAGCCCGGCGGAACCGGCGGCGCCCTGGTCCGCCGCCTCGGCCACGGCGCGGGCGGCCTGCATGCGGTCATAGCCCAGGTTGACCAGGGCCGACAGCGCATCCGCCGTCGCCTCGGCGTCCTCCGGCAGGGCGGCAGGCCCCGGCGCCGCCGTCTCGCCCGGCGGGACCGGCCCGGAGGCCGCCGCCGTCCGCTTGCCCTGCGCCCCCAGCGCCATCACCCCGGGCGCCTTGTCGCCCAACTCGTTGACGATCCTCGCGGCCAGTTTCGGCCCGACCCCGGGGGCGGCGCGGATGGCGCCCGGATCGCCCAGCGCCAGCGCCCGGCTGACCCCGTCCGGCCCCAGCGCCCCGAGGATCGCCAGCGACACCCGCGCCCCGACCCCCTGCACGGAGGTCAGCAGCCGGTGCCATTCGCGCTCGGCCACGGTGCGAAAACCGATCAGTTGCATCAGGTCCTCGCGCACCAGCAACTCGGTATAGAGGGCGGCGACCTCGCCCGGCGCGGGCATCGCCGCCAGGGTCGGCGCGGCACAATGGATGATGTAGCCGATGCCCGCCGCCTCGATCAGCACATGGTCCTCGGCGACGTAATCGACCCGCCCGGTGATCTTGCCAATCATTTGATCTTGCCGATCATTGCGCCGCCTCCAATGCTTTCGCCAGGCGGCTGCCGGCCGCCGCCGCCCAGGCATGGCAGATCGCCACCGCCAGCGCGTCGGCCGCATCCGCCCCGGCGAGTTCGACCCCGGGCAGCAGCAGCCTGACCATGTGCTGGATCTGCACCTTGCCGGCGTGACCGACCCCGACCACCGCCTTCTTGACCGCGTTGGGCGCGTATTCCGCCACCGGGATGCCGTGCTGCGCCGGCACCAGCAGCGAGATCGCCCGCGCCTGGCCCAGCTTCAGGGTCCCGGCCGCGTCCTTGTTGACGAAGGTGTGCTCGACCGCCGCCTGGTCGGGGCGGTATTGCAGCACCACCCGCTCGATCTGCTCGTGCAGCCGCACCAGGCGCAGCGCCAGTTCGCCGCGCTCGGTGGCGCAGACGCCGTTGGCGACATGGCTGAGCCGGCTGCCCGCCACATCGACGACGCCCCACCCGGTGCGCCGCAGCCCCGGATCGAAGCCGATCACCCGCATTTTGCATACCCCCGCTCGACAGGTTTTTTTCACGACTAGCACGAAAGGAGAACAAAAACCAGCCCGGATTGCCCTGAATGTGCAGAAAACGACCACATCAGGTCGGTTTTGTGCGCTGCAACACGGTTGCGGAAAACGCATGGCGGGCATGCGCTTATTGCAATTGAAAGCGGCGGGGGGAGACCCTACCTAGCGCTCGAAGACGGACCACGCGGCCCGCCCGAAACACCTCCAGGAGACGTCGACATGGCCATCACCACCACCCCCGCCATTGCGCCGTTCGGCGCTGTTGTGATCCACCGCACCGTTGGCGCCCTGACCGCCTTCGCCACCGCGATCCGCGAGTGGAACCACGCGCGGCGCACCGTCAACGCGCTGCGCCGGCTGAAAGCCGATCTGCTCGAGGACATCGGCCTGACCCGCGCCGACATCTGAGAATTCGGCCGCGAGGGCTGCCAAGCCCCGCGCCGCACGGAACCCTCCCCGTTGAATGGCCGCCCGCACCCCGGGGCGGCCATTTTCATGGCGCCGGGCAACGGCGGAACCCCGGACCGAAGCGGCGCGCCCGCAGCCTGAATATCGCCGCGCGACACGGTTTGTTAACGAACCGTGCGAGCGCGCATCGCGGACCGGCCCGGAGCGCCCGGAATGGCCGGAAAACGACCTCGAAAAGTCGTTTTTATGCGCCGCAGCACGGTTGCAAAAAACGCATGCCGGTCATGCGCTTATTGCAATTGTATGCGGCAGGTCGAGACCCTATCTAGCGCTGGTCAACGGGCCGCATGGCCCCCCCGGTTCAACCACCAGATCAGGAGACGCTGAAATGGCCACCACCACGTTCACCCGCACCGCCGTTGCCCCGTTCGGCGCAATCACCGTCCACCGCGTCGTCACCGCCATCTCCGGCGTCGCCGACAAGCTCCGGGCCTGGAACGACACCCGGCGCACGGTCAACGCGCTGCGCGAGCTGAGCCCGGCCCAGCTCGACGACATCGGCCTGACCCGCGCCGACGTCGAGAACTTCGGCCGCAAGGGCCTCTGAGCCCCCGCTGTTTACCCACGGGTCCCCGCCCGTGGCAAAGGCCGCCCCACCTCCCGGGGGCGGCCTTTTTATTTGTTTGTGATTTGCGCCTGTTTCGAAAGCTGACGCTTTCGGCGCTCCGCCACCCGCGTCTCATGCGCCTGTTCCAAAAGCCGCTTTGCGTCTTTTGGGCGCGCTCCGCCAGCCCACCCCTCCTCCCCGCCCAACCACCGATGATACCGGGGCATGATCGGTGGTTGGGCGGGGAGGAGGGGTGGGCTGGCGGAGCCGGAAATCCGCGCCAGCGGATTTCGTCACGGGCATGGACTCTTGCGGGGAGGAGGGGTGGGCTGGCGGAGCCGGAAATCCGCGACGGCGGATTTCGTCACGGGCAAAAACATAACCGCGCGCCCCGCGGCTCTCTTTTTGTGCCCGGTATCCGGCCCCCAAGCTTGAAACACCACCGCCGACCCCCTAACCGTTATGACAACAAAAACGGGAGACAGGGCATGATCTGGACACGGCGCGATGTCGGGCGGCTGGCGGCTGGCGCGGGTGCGGTCGCGGGGCTGGCGCCGGGGTTTGTCTGGGGTGCCGGAACCACCATATCCCACGGCGTCTCGGCCTTCGGCGACCTGAAATACCCGGCCGGGTTCGCGCGCTTCGATTACGCCGACCCGGATGCCCCGGTCGGGGGTACCTTCTCCACCGGCCTCGGCAGCGCCACCTTCGACAGCCTCAACCAGTTCATCCTCAAGGGCAATCCGGCCATCGGCCTCGGCCTGACCCGCGATTCACTGATGACCAGCGCCGATGACGAGGCCGATTCCGTCTACGCCCTGGTGGCGAAATCGGTCGAATACCCGGCCGACCGGCTCTGGGCCGCCTTCGAGCTGCGCCAGGAGGCGCGCTTTTCCGACGGCTCGCCGATCACCGCCGAGGATCTGGTGTTCACCTTCGAGACCCTGCGCGACCAGGGCCACCCGAGCTACCGGGTGCTGCTGGCGGCGGTCACCGGGGTTGCCGCCGAGGGGCCGCTCAGGGTGCGCTACGACTTCCACCCGGAGGCGCCGCGCCGCGACCTGCCGATGACCGTGGCGGGCCTCTCGATCCTCTCGAAAGCCTGGTACCAGACCCACGACTTCACCAAATCGACCCTGGAGGCGTCCCTCAGCTCCGGCCCCTACGAGATCGAGAAGGCCGAGCCCAACCGCACCATCAGCTACCGCCGGCGCGACGACTACTGGGGCTGGCACCTCGCCGTCAACCGGGGCCGCTGGAACTTCGAGCACATCCGGTTCGAGTATTTTCGTGAAAACTCGGCATTTTTCGAGGCCTTCAAGGCCGGCACCTTCACCTTCAACGAGGAATTCTGGTCCAAACGCTGGGCCACCGGCTATGAATTTCCCGCCATCGACCGCGGCGACATCGTGCGCGACGTAACCCCCGACAACCGGCCCTCGGGCAGCCAGGGCTACTGGTTCAACATGCGGCGCGAGCAGCTCTCCGACCCAAGGGTGCGCAAGGCGATCTCGCTCGGCTTCGACTTCGAATGGTCGAACTCGCGGCTGTTCTACGGTCTCTACACCCGCACCGACAGCTTCTTCGAGGGCGGCCCGATGCAGGCCCAGGGCAAGCCCGGCCCCGGCGAGCTGGCCCTGCTGGAGCCGCTGGCGGACCAGCTTCCCCCCGGCGTCATCGACGAGGCGGCCTACGTGCCGCCGGTCACCGACGGCTCGGGGCGCAACCGCCGTGCGCTGCGCGAGTCTTCGCGCCTGCTCGACCAGGCCGGCTGGCCGGTGCAGGGCGGGATGCGCCGCAACGACAAGGGGGAGACGCTGTCGGTGGTGTTCCTCGACACCTCGGGCAGCGCCTTCGACCGGATCACCAATCCCTACATCAAGAACCTGCGCAAGATCGGCATCGACGCCTCTCTCCGCGCCGTCGATGCCTCGCAATACAAGCAGCTCGTCGATGCCTTCGACTTCGACGTCGTGGTCGACCGCAAG